>DATBUB010000245.1:0-1779 GCA_036516555.1 Bacillaceae bacterium | reverse complement strand
ATCGTGAAACGGCCGGTCCGGATGCCAGTTTGTAAGCTTGATCAAAGCAGCCGCCAGCGTTTCCTTAAGGGGGGCTTCTCCCTGCCCGGTCCTGTACCCTCGCTTATGGAGACCAGCGCCGCTAGTATCAAGTGTGATGGTTGCGATGTCCTTATGCAAGGCGACTTCTATCTTGAACAATGGCCCGGTTTCTTCCAGCCGCCCAGCAATTTTGTAAGAGGACTTTAATTTTTCTGCAATTGCCTTCTTTACAATGGCCTGGCAATCCGATACACTGAAAAGTTTTGATTTCACTGACTTCCCCTGAACCGGGAATTCAGCATTAGCGGGAAGAAAGTTTTCCCAGTCCAATGCCTTGGTCTTTTCAAAAAGCTCATCAAACGTCATGGCGCGAAATTCTCCCACAACGAGTCTTATACGGTCAGCGGTCCGAAGCCAAAGATTCGTCCGGGCAATCGCTGTTTCATCGCCTTGAAAGATGACTTTTCCATTATCGACCTGACAATCGTAGCCCAAATCCCTCACTTCATTAGCTGTTATGGCTTCTATTCCCATTGCAGCTGTCGCAATCAGCTTATACGTTCCCAAAGCGTTTCATCCTTGCTTTTATGTATTTTTGGGTATGACAATGCCCTCCTTTTATCAAGAAGGGCACCACTTTTTACATATAAAACCTATTATAACATTCAAATAAGCCATGTTCTGTTCCGTTGTACTGCAAGCGATCATAGGCAGATCTCGTACTCGGGCGGTAATCATCTATCTGCAGGCATATTGCCCGCCTCTTTCTTCGTTCGTTTCCTCCGAAAGAGTGCCTCTACCATAATTTGAGTTTCTCGCTCGTGGGGTTTACCTCGTTCCACCTTTGCCGTTTCCGGCAAAGCTCCGTCACTGTGGCACTTTAAAGGTATTCGCACCATATCCTATTGGACTTAGATGCTTTCCCTGCCGTCAACCCGTTAAATCGGGCTGCCCTGGCTTATTGTTTCGCCAGGCACGAACACTACGGGCATCTCAGCACCGTGCGAGCATGGACTTTCCTCTGCCGTCTCCGGCAGCGATTACCTTGAATGTTATTCCCTTTTGGACTTATTATTATATAATGCCTTCATTCTGTTATCAAGTGCAAAATACAGGAACCTCTTCCAGCCTAATCATCCAGTTTGCTGCCAAACACATGCTTTTCCAAATTGGAAAGTCGTTTGAGAATATCAAAATTGGTTGTGCCTGCAGGCTGTATGGGCTGGCGGCGCGAAGAGTCCTCAAGCTGCTTTTTCAGCCTTAAGTTTTCTTGTTGGAGCTCATCAATCATGGAATGAAAAGTCTCATAATCCTTGATGACAAGATCCAAAAATTTATCCACTTCTTCTTGTTTATAACCGCGAACGCCTGTTTTAAATTCTTTTTCAAGTATTTCTTTTGCTGTCAGATTAAATTTATCAGCCAACATACGAGTCATCACCTCAAATTTCACACTACATTAGCTTTATTCTTTCAAAATGAACGGCTTTTGTCAATTTTAATGAAAACTGTTTCGCCATGATTCAACAAACGTTCAGAAACCCTCTTCCTCCTCCGCCATCATTTGTAAATCATAAAAATCAATGGTCCGTATATCATAGGGTGTTTTTTCCTGATGCTTCCTTGCCTCTTCATACAAGTACTTGGGGGAGCCGCCTTTTTCCTCGTCAAACATTATGAGAAGACAGTCAGATTTATGAAGGATAAATGCATTTTTGTTCCGGAATTGCCAAGGGCCCTCATATGGCCTTTCGGACA
>DATBUB010000244.1:0-3630 GCA_036516555.1 Bacillaceae bacterium | reverse complement strand
GATGAAAGGAATCACTCCGATGATCAGCCCCAAAAAAAAGCTTTGGGTCGGCCCATAATGTTCATCCAGCAAATACTTCATGACCCGGCTCAGCAGCAGTATGGCTGATCCCATGCCCAGTGCGAGAGGGATTAAAAAACCGATATGCTTCTTCCAATCCTTGCTGAAAAATCCGCTTATCGCTTCCAAAAGGCGGTCATAAATCCCCAGCACAACGGCTATGGTCCCTCCGCTGACACCCGGAATCAGGTCACTGATCCCCATCAGCAATCCGCGATAAATATTTCTCCACTCCATATGTATTCTCTCCCTTATCATGTGATGAAAATAAATAGAGGCTGCCGGGTTCCTCCCGCCAGCCCCAGTCTCTCTGCATTTCCAACCGTCAGTCCTGTATAAATGGCCTCTCTCTTAAATGGGCAGTCTGTTCAACCATATGGTGATAAAACAGAGGATAGCTCACCCAGGAAAATGGAAAGGCCATTTCAGCCTTGTTTTCTTTGTTATAAACAAGGATTTGTTTCTTAGTGTATTCTACCTTTTTAATGTCCTCAAGGGCAATTTCTTTCTCTTTGTTCCCATTATTCACAATAAGTTTCCGTCCGACTATGGATACTTTGCTGCGTTTTATCTTCCTTTGCTGAAACACCGTCAGGATGATGGCAAGAATGGTCAGGGGGATTGGAATCATGGCATATTCAGCTATCCCTTTTATCAGGGCATTGGACCATTGCCAGATCACCAAGCCATATAAAAACCACATTCCCTTGCTCACCTTTGGCTTGCTTTCATAATGGATGTATTGTTCGTAATTCTGTTTGCTTTCCTCACGGTCGGCAAAAAAAGCACTGATATGCCCATCGATGCTTTTGGAATCAAACTCCACAAAATCGGTGTACGTGCCATCCCACATATAGGCCGTATCATCTCCCTCTTCCAGGGCATACCCACCGGCGAATCCGGCGTATTTGGTGCCACCATCCAAGAAGCTCATCAAATAATACCGTAAAGGCTGGCCATACAGATTATCCGTCTCAAATTCGTGTTCAATTTGAATGTTTTCCGGGAAATGCGCCTGTCCCTCCTCCTCTTCAGGAAGGTGGACGATATGAAGATACATCCTGGACTTTGCCAGCAGCTTCTGCTTGCCCTCCTTGACCGGATAAAGATGTTCCTTGTTCCTGTTTTTCAATTCCCAATAGACCATTTCGGCACTTTCCAACTTCTCTGCGCATTGTGTAAGGATGAAAGGTTCGAAGGGAACGGCTTTTTCAATGCAAACCAACAGGGCTTCCGTCTTCAGGACAGGATCCTGAAAGGATAGGGCCAGCTTAATCTCCGAAGTCGTGCTTTCTTTAAAATAACAGTCCATCAGCCGGATGAATATGACCATTTTAGCCCGAATGGAAAAATAGCTGTCCTTCCACGATTTATAGACGTACTCGTCCTTATATTCGGCATCATATTTTAAATATTGCTCCTTGATTCTCCCGTAATCAGCCATAAGGATGGGGAGAACCTCCTCCATCCGATATCCGGGCTGATATGAATTGACAGCGAGAAGCAGGTCGTAAATGTAGTATTTATAATGGGTAGAATGGATGCATTCCAGCGTCTTATCTAAAATATCCCTCGAAAAAACGGGATAGGAAGTAAGGGTTTCGATGGGAAGATCGATTTCCCCATTCAACATAAGGTCCACAATTTTCTCTTCCAGTTCGTGAAAAACCCCTTCATCTTCTGTATGCAGCAAAAATTCGATGGCTCTTTCCTTTGCCCACGGGTGAAAGCCGTCAAAGTGTTTAAAAATCGCTTTCACAATTTCCTCCATGGGGAAGTCACACACAAAGTCAACCAAGTAATAGGATGGAACGTCCCACCGGTCCACCGGATCCGGAAAATGCCCGGCTGCCAGCTTGACCATATCAGTCAGGACATCGACCTGGATTTCCAGATTTTCAGTTTGCTTATATTGATTCAGCTGATCAAGTGCCTGAAACCTCTTCTCTGGGCTTCCACTTTTCACCTGCTTCATAATGTTCCTGAGCTTCAACTCAATCATATTCTCACCTTTTATGTCAGTTTTATGTCCTTCTATCGTTGCCGGGAATCCTGGACAGAGGCGTTGATTTCATGGATATGATCCGCATCTTTCCAAAGCTTTTCCATTAAGGCTGCCAGTTCACTGCCCGAGGCTGACTCTCCGTTATGGAAGAATCCGAGAGTGATATCTTCATGTACATGAATCATATCACATTTGAATTCCATATATTGAAATGTTTTGGAAGAAAAGTTCATCTTCCCTCCATTCTTCTCGCCTGCACGGTACGCGGAAAAAAAATCATCGATTAACTGATTATATTTATCTGTATTTCCTTCATATGATCCCAGCGTTTTTACGGAATACCCTTCCTTCTCCTGTATAGCAGCAAGGATAAGGTCCACTCCAGCCTCTTCTTTGAGGTGGAATAAGGCAGGTATGATCCTGTGGAAGGTGTCTTTTTCGGGATGGTCATTGAGCTCAAGAATCTCGCTTAGTTTCATTTTCACTTCATATTTTTTGGGAAAAAACGCTTTTCCCTCATACTCAATCAAGCCTTTCTCTTTACTAAATAGCAGTCTTTCTTTCATAGGGATATTATCCCCTGGAAGTAATTCTTTCTTCACTTGCAGAACCTTATCTTCCATTTCATTGTCCTTCTTGATAACGATTGATGATTCGAAAAAAATCCCGTCAGAGATTCCGGTTTCTCCATCGATATACATAATCGGCTGCCAAACAAAGTGGCCCTGTGAAAAGTGGCCATCTTGATAGATCTTTCCATCTTCTGTGAAGGAGTAATAATAATCAACCTCTTTCATAAAATCCCCATTTACCTTGTACATCGATTTAGTCATACCATATACATGATGGCCAAATCCAAGGACTTCCCCAAAATAATGTTCAATAGTATAAAAATCATATGATTCATCTATATCCCTATATTTGCCTTTATATAGGGATACATGCTCATGGAGCGGAAAGTATTCAATGGCGCGAATATCTTCCTCCCCATCATTTTTAGTCAATAGGCGTTTTAGCCATTGCAGCATTTTCACCCTTACACATCCTTTGTATATAAAATTGCCCCCTGAAAATAATTCATTAATTCTATTGTTTTCATTTAAAATCCTTTTTGTCATACAGGGTTATTGATAGATTTGAAACTTTTTAGTGCACTTCTGCGTAAAACAATCAAGCAAGTCATCATGAGGAGTTGTTGATATGGGGAACATATTTATTTTTACACTGGCAGCGGCCATTCTATTTACATTCTTAGCCGTGCCTCTAATGTCATCCGGCAAAGGCAAAAGAAAGAAAAAACATGGGGATGGAGTCTCGAATCTAAAGATTGAATTTGCCATCGCCTTTGTTGCCATCTGGCTTATCTTATTTGCTGTTTATTATCTTTCGAATGTAGACAGAACGGTCAGTTCACTATGGCTGCCTTTATTGATTTTTTCGGTGATCGAGACCTTCAGCAAGCGGCCGATCTTCGCCTATCCGCTCATGGTGTTGGCGCTCATCACGATCGGCTTCTTCGCGTTCGGCTTATGGGTGCATCACATGTTCGCGACGGGGTTGCCGCG
>DATBUB010000243.1:0-4181 GCA_036516555.1 Bacillaceae bacterium | reverse complement strand
TTTTACAAAAAACACGGACGCTGCGCCATCCGTGTTTTTCCGATTATAGATTTGTTCTCAAATCCCACAGTTCGGGGAAGAACCGGTGGTCCAGTACTTGCCTGAGATAGTTGACGCCGGACGACCCACCCGTTCCTTGCTTGAAGCCGATGATCCGCTCCACGGTCTTCATATGGCGGAAGCGCCACTGCTGCAGCCAATCTTCAATATCCACCAATTTCTCAGCCAGCTGATATAAATCCCAATAGGTTTCCGGCTGCCTGTAGACTTCTCGCCAGGCTGCCGCCACTGTCGGATCTCCGCCGTATGTTTTGGACACATCCCGTTCCAGCATGTCGGGATTGATCGGCAGTCCCGCACGTGCCAGTGCCTGGATTGACACATCGTAAATGCTTGGTGCATGAAGGGCTTTCTCAAGCTCGGCATGCAGTTCAGGATCTTTCTTATATATTTTTAAAATATGAGTTGTTTTATAGCCGAGCGCAAACTCTATGAGCCTGTACTGGAAGGACTGAAATCCGGATGCCTGCCCCAATTTGTCCCGGAACTCCATATATTCCGAGGGGGTCAGCGTGGAGAGAACATCCCATGCCTGGATAATCTGTGTCTGGATTTTCGACACCCGTGCAAGCATTTTAAAGGCTGTTTGCATCTCCCCTTTTTCGATGGCGGAAATGGCGGCCCCCAGCTCATGGAGAATCAGCTTCATCCATAGCTCGCTCACCTGATGGATAATGATGAACAGCATTTCATCGTGATGGCCGGACAGCCGCTTCTGGCTGGAGAGGAGCGGACCGAGCTGAAGGTATTCTCCATACGTCATGTTGTTTGAAAAATCGGTATGGATTCCTGTCTCAGCCTCCAGTTTCTTGTTTAATTCCGAAATCGGCTTTGTCATGGTGCAGTCCTCCCAAGACCCCTGATCACCGCTCGGACCGGGCTTCCATCCCCACCCTGAATGGGGAGCGGGAGGGCAATCAGTTCATAATCGCCGGGTTCCACGTCCGTCAGAACGAGATTTTCCAAAATATATACACCGTTGTTGATGAGCGAATGGTGCCCGCTCATGCTCTTGCTGTCGACCGGATCGACGGAAGGGACATCTACGCCGATGAGCCGGATTCCTTTTTCCAGCAAAAAAGGACCGATATCCTCCCTCAAATACGTGAAGTTCTCGGGAAAAACATCTGCATTCGGATGCTGGGCCGTTCGAAGAAGGAGCCTGGTCACACCCACCAGGTCTTCCTGTTCGAGCTCACGTTTGCCGATGCTTTCATGCCCGGTGACGTCTATCAATCTTGCACTGCCGATGTAGACGTCAAGCGGAAGCTCGTGCACTTTCTGTCCGTCATCGGCCACATGAAAAGGAGCATCAATGTGCGTTCCCATATGGAGGCTTGTCATGATCCTTCCGATATTGACAGAACCCGTCTGCTCCTTTGTGACACAGCTGTATTCAAAAGGCGTGTCCCCGGGCCAGTGGGCCATACCGTTTGTTAGCGGCTGTGAAATATCCATCCATTTGTTCTCCATCACGCCACCACCTCACGGGTATTCTCAAATTTTTTATATAGCTCTTCCTTCATGATTTTCTTCAGTATCTGTACGGCTTCCCAAACCTCTTCAAATGTATTGTAGAGTGCGACCGGTGCTAAGCGCATTCCGTTTGGGGCCCGGAAGTCGGGAATGATGCCATTTTCCTTTAAGGCTTTGCAGATTCTCGCAGATTCTTCATGCTGCAGTAAAATATGTCCGCCTCTTTTTCCATCCTCCCGGGGATTTGCCATGACAAACCCGTAATCTTTCAGTTCCGTATCAATGAGCTTCATCATATAGTCTGTCAGCTTTAGAGATTTAGAGCGGACGTTTTCGATGCCAGCCTCATGGAACATCTCGAGCGAACCAAGGAGCGGGGCCATGCTTAAAATATGGGGAGTGCCAATCTGGTAAGCGCCTGTGCTTTGCGCCTGGGTGAAGGTGTGCTCCATATCAAATTGTTTGTTTTTGTCCGATCCGAACCATCCTGCTAGTCCTGGAGCCGTACCAAAATGTTTCCGGTTGACATACAGGCTTCCGACCGCCCCTGGCCCGCCGTTCAAATGCTTATAATTGCACCAGAAAGCAAAGTCCGTTCCCCAGTCGCTTAATGCGTGCGGAATTGAACCAATTGAATGGCACAGGTCAAAGCCGATCAAGATGTCGCGCTTGTGCGCTTCCTTTGTGAGCAATTCCATATCCAGAATCTGCCCGCTTCTGTACAGGACACTCGGAAGGACGATCATCGCAATCTCATCCGTCATGGCCTCGATAATATCCTCTTCAAGGAGCTTATGCCCATCCCGGCTCTCCACTCGGACAAGATGCTCATCCGGGTTGAGTCCGTGGAGCCTCAGCTGGCTTTGAAGGGCATAAATGTCGGACGGGAAATTCAGTTCATCCGCAAGGATTTTTGTCCTTTTCCCTTCCGGTTTGAAGAAAGTGGCTGTCAGCTGATGAAGGTTTGAGGTCGTTGACCCTGCTGCGAGCACTTCATGCTTTTCCGCTCCCACAAGCTGAGCGCTCATCTCCCCGAGCTTTTCAGCCAGGTAGAACCACGGGGTCTCCCCCTGCGTCCAGCCGTCAATGCCCATAGTCTTCCATGATTCCAGCAAAGACAGCAACGCAGCTTCAGCCCGTTTCGAAAGAAGCCCGAGCGAATTCCCGTCAAAATAAATCACTCCCGGCTGGACGTAAAACTCCTTCCGAAACCGTTCCAAGGAATCCTGCTCATCCAGTTTCTGTGCATATTCGCGAGTCTCTAAAAACTCTCCCATCACGTCGTCCCCCCAGTAACTGCTTCTACTCATATTGTAGGGGAGAATGGCAGTCAGGGCAAACGCTTACAATCGATTTGTGCGGGAGTTTTGTTGGTGTCTGGCACCCGAACGATTCCCAATATTTCTAATCGTGTCCAAGTTGTGTGGGTGCCTGGCACTGATACAACTCACTTGACAAGTAGTAATTACTTAAATATAATAACTTACATAAAGTAACTTACTTTTGAATATTCCTTACTTACATCATATTGGAGGTTTTCTCATTGGGTATTTTTCAACAGCTATTCGGTTCATCCCATAGCACTGATTCGACAGCTACTTTGGAAAGGGCGAAAGATTTTTATCAGACAGTGGAAGACAGACGTTCCATTTATGCCATCAGCAAGGATTCGGTCATTTCTGACGAGCGCATCGAAGAAGTGATCAATCATGCGGTTAAACACACACCTTCAGCTTTTAATTCACAGTCTGCAAGAGTCGTAGTTCTGCTTGGGGACAAGCATGACAAGCTCTGGGATCTCACAACCGAAACGTTAAGAGAAGTGGTTCCAGCTGAAAATTTTGCACCAACAGAGGAAAAAATGAATGCATTCCGTGCTGGATATGGCACCGTTCTTTTCTTTGAAGATCAAAGTATCATCGAGTCTCTGCAGGAGCAGTTTGCTGCCTATGCAGATAACTTCCCTGTCTGGTCGCAGCAATCAAACGGAATGCTTCAATATGTAATCTGGACATCGCTTGAACATGAAGGTTTTGGGGCTTCTCTTCAGCACTATAACCCTCTCATTGACGAAAAAGTAAAAGAGGAATGGAACCTACCTGAAAGTTGGAAGCTGATTGCACAAATGCCGTTCGGCAAACCGACAGCACCAGCAGGAGACAAGCAATTCATGCCTCTCAAAGATCGTGTAACCATCCTTAAATAAATAGATTAGCGTCATTCTTCTGGCAGGAGAAGGGCGCTTTTTTTATTTGTGTCGGTGCCAGGCACCCAAACAATTACTGTTTTTTACAAACTTCAAATCTCTCACATACTAATAGCACATCTTCTTTATATTCGAGGCCTATTTTTGCCAGTTCCTCTTTAAAGAATCGTTCGTGGATTTCCTTCCACTCGCCGTATGAACCTTCTCCTTCAGCCAATGCAAACTCCTCTGTCACTTCGTTCATCGGGACAATAGAGACTTCCGTTATTTTAATCAACACCACAGGTTGATCCTTGCTGTCCAAAATGATGCTGTAATCCTCTGTTGTTGGCAATGGCTCATTTTCAAGCTCATAAAAAATAAGACCTGAACAGGTGGCCGTCTTTTTTCCATCCAATACGAGTCTGGCCAGTTTATCCGGACTATTCCCAAATTTCCA
>DATBUB010000242.1:0-3455 GCA_036516555.1 Bacillaceae bacterium | reverse complement strand
TGCCACAATCTTTATCATGTTTTGTAGAAAGGGCGGAGAACATGTTTCAAGTCAAAACATACAGCGGAAGAAAAGCGCAGGATTATGAGCTGGTGGTCAAGCAGCTGGCCGCACTGCTTGAAGGGGAATCCAACAGGATTGCCAACTTAAGCAACGCATCAGCCCTTCTTGGACAATTTTTAGACCGGATCAACTGGGTGGGATTTTACTTAATGGAACAGGGGGAGCTTGTCCTCGGACCGTTCCAGGGGCTGCCTGCTTGTGTAAGAATTCCTATGGGCAAAGGAGTATGTGGAACCTCAGCCGAAAAAAAGGAGACGATGGTGGTCCCTGACGTCCACGCTTTTCCGGGCCATATTGCATGCGATGCTGCTTCCCAGTCCGAAATTGTTGTCCCCCTGATCAAAAACGGGGAACTGCTAGGAGTCCTTGACATTGACAGCCCAGAGAAAAACCGATTTGATGATACGGATCGCGCCGGTCTTGAAAAGTTTGCGGAAACCCTGGTCTCTTTCCTATAAAAACACCCGGCTTTGCAGTGCACCCCTAAAGTTAGAGTCAAAAATCTAATTTTTGGGGTGCACATTCCTTTTCAGCCGGGTGTTTTTATTATGTAATAGTAATCTATGAAATGACCGCCTGCACGGGACGTACGGCAATGCGGTTTTTGCCTGAATTTTTGGCCTCATACAGCGCAACATCCGCTCGGTCGAACAGCAGCTTGATTTCATCCGGATATCCCTTTAGCCAGCTTGTGATTCCGCAGGATATGGTGACCGGAGGATCGGTTTGGGTTGCGACTTTCGTCAGGAGCCTTTCTGTTACTTTTACACCGCACTCCAAGGATACGCCAGGAAGGTAGATGGCCAGCTCTTCCCCTCCCCAACGGGCTCCAATATCGGTTGACCTCAAATTCGAGCGGATGATTTTCGCCACCTGAATCAGCACTTCGTCTCCCGTTTGATGCCCATATGTATCATTCACTTCCTTGAAATTGTCAAGATCGATAAGAATGAAAGTGCCCTTGGCATCTTTTTTCATGGAACTTTCAATTGCCTTGTTCAAGTAATTCCTCGCAAAAAGCTGTGTCAGCTGGTCCGTGATCACCAGACGTTCAAGCTTCTCCCTGAGCATGGAGTTGGTGACAGCCAGGGCAGAACGGTGGATAAGGGCTTGTAAAAGTTTAAATTGATCAAATGAAAATTCGAATTGCCTATCCCCCAGGACAATGACCAGTCCCTTCATTTCTTTTCCGTCGAGCATGGGTACCGCCATTAAAGATTCGAAAGAGCAAAAGCCGCATGGCAGCTCATCCCGCAAATTGCTGATCAGAAGGGGCTCGAGCTCACGCGAAATCCTGCTGTATAACATCTTAGTCAATTCCCTGCCGCGTTCCTCGTGGAAAAATTGGCTGCTTCCCTGCAGAATATCCGGTCCGTTTTCTCCTGCCAAAACAAAACCGATGGCTTTGGCATGAAAGGAAGCCGTAATTTGCTTATGTAAGTATTCAATGGTTTCCTGAAGTGAAGAAGTCAGATTCAGCTTATGGGAGGTCTCATTGATGAGGCGCAAATCCTCTATCAATTTCTGTGATTGCTGATATAGGCGGGCATTTTCCAACGCGCTCCCTGCCGTGTTTGCAAGCAGCCTTATGAAGTCAATCTGGCTGCTCTTCATTGGCCCCGGATGATCAGACCGGACTTCCAGAACACCATAAACCCCTTGTCTTCCTTTAAGGGGTGCATATAAAACAGGGGTTTCCCCTTTTTCCATCTCTATGGTGGCATTTAGAAATGCCGCCATGGCTGCGGAATTTGCTGAGTTATACTCCAAGCCCTTTGCCGGAAGGCTTGCTCCATTTTCAAGATCATGGGACAATAGAAGCGTATAATCGTTATCAGGATACACCCTTTGAAGGCTCGCGAGCATTTCTTCCAGGACGCTGCTTGTATCCATCGTGGAATGGAATTTTTCCGTCACCTTGAACAATTCTTTATATTTTTGCTCTTCAAGGGAATTGTTTTGCAATATTGGATTTGAACGGTTAATTTTCATCATTATCCACCTGTCACATTTATAATGGCCTTCACTCGTGACTATTTACCCTGCTGAATTCAAAAATAAACCATAATTGTTTCATATAATTACCATAATCATAGCATATGTGAGCCTTTTTTCCTATTAATTATTGCGTGTTTTTTATAACATTTTCTCACCTTGACTTATATGCCGATTCATCATATAATGGTCGTTGTGTAAAATAATGCAGCCTGGATGAATACTGGGTGACCGTATTTTATTCCTCATGATGAGGTGCATCTTGTAACCCGCTGCTGCTAGGGCGAAGGTGCATGAAAATAAAATACACATCCACGTTATCTCATATCTGTTTTTATTTTACAACAAAATAAAAACAAAGGAGGAGACTTTTATGTCTCGTTATACCGGCCCAAGCTGGAAACTTTCCCGCCGTCTCGGAATCTCTTTGAGCGGTACAGGAAAAGAACTCGAAAAGCGCCCTTATGCGCCAGGACAACATGGTCCAAACCAACGCAAAAAACTTTCTGAATATGGCCTTCAGCTTCAAGAAAAGCAAAAGCTTCGTCATATGTATGGAGTGAATGAACGCCAATTCAAAAATACATTTGTCAAAGCTGGCAAAATGCAAGGTAAACATGGCGAAAACTTCATGATCCTTCTTGAACAGCGACTTGACAACCTTGTATACCGTCTTGGCCTTGCCCGTACTCGCCGCCAAGCGCGCCAGCTGGTAAACCATGGCCACATCCTTGTTGACGGACGCCGTGTAGATATTCCATCCTACAAAGTGGTTCCTGGACAAACAATCAGCGTCCGTGAAAAATCACGCAACCTGGACATCATCAAAGAATCTGTCGAAGCGACAAACTTCGTTCCGGAATTCGTATCCTTTGATGCAGACAAGCTTGAAGGATCATTGACTCGCCTTCCAGAGCGTTCCGAGCTTCCTGCTGAAATCAACGAATCCTTTATCGTTGAGTTCTACTCACGTTAATAACGTCGCATTGTAGAGCGCAGTATTTATAAAGCCCTAATCCCTTATCTCATAAGGTTTTGGGGCTTTTTTCTTTTTATTTTGCTGACGAAATTACAAACTAAATGTTGCTTTTTTAAAGACAAAAAGCCCGCGCGAGCCCGGCATTTTTTTGTTTTAATTACCATAATTTTGTTATCCTACTATTCATAGTATAATTAAAGTTTAGAAAGGAAGTGAACATGTGGGGGACTTAGGAAAAATAATAGCCCTAACCATTTCAATCCTAACGTTCGTCAAATGAGGTTGGCAGCCCGTAAGACGAAGTTAGAAATTGAAATATTAGAGCAAGAATTAGAAGGAAGAGACGAGGAGGTTAACTCCTCCCTCTTTCCCCCTAAGTATACCACAAATAAAATGGATATATTACTGCTATGTATTG
>DATBUB010000241.1:0-6589 GCA_036516555.1 Bacillaceae bacterium | reverse complement strand
ATCTTCCACAAAAAAATTTATGGCCTCTTCTCCAAACACCGGGTGGCGCAGCGGGACGGGGACAAAGATTTCACTCAACGCTTTCAGATCTTTCGGGTTTTACACGTTTCTTCCCTTCCCTGCAAACGGTAAGAAGCGGACAGACAGGACATTGCGGGTTTTGTGCTTTACAATGATAGCGTCCAAAGAAAATCATTCTGTGGTGGGTTACAGACCACTCTTCTTTAGGTATTTTTTTCATCAAAGTTTTTTCCACTTCCAGCACACTGTCTTTCCAGCGGCAAAACGCCAAACGCTTGCTGACCCTTTCCACGTGGGTATCAACAGCGATAGCAGGCACTCCATATGCAACCGATACAACGACATTGGCCGTTTTTCTTCCCACACCTGGAAGCTTCGTCAATTCATCCCGGTCATTCGGAACGACGCCATCGTATACGTCCAAAAGCATCCTGCATAATTTTTGAATGTTTTTTGCCTTATTTCGATATAGTCCGATTGAACGGATATCCTTTTCCAGTTCCTCAAGAGGAACTGCCAAATAATCTTCAGGTGTCTTATATTTATCAAATAAATCCTTTGTAACCCTATTCACCAATGCGTCTGTACATTGAGCGGAAAGGGCAACGGCAATCACCAATTCGAATGGGTTCCGGTGAACCAATTCACAATGTGCGTCCGGGAACATCCTTCCCATTTCATCAAGGCAAAAACGGATCTGTTGTTTATTCAGCATGCTACAACACCTTCTTGCAATGGCCGCAGTCTATAAATGGCCTACTGCTCCAGCCAATTATAGAACGGCACTGTATTTGTACTCGCTGCAGACTGGGCAGCCGTTTTGGCTTTTTGCCTGAATTTCAAGCTATGAACCCTCGCCTGTTCGATCGTTTTAATGTTGTTCTTCTTCCACTCAAACAATATCCGGTCGATATAACGGAAATTGATTTTTCCGGAGATGACTGCTTCCCTCAAGGCAGCTTTGATGATCACCGGATCATGGCTGTCATGGTCAATCCACATGGCCAGCGTCTCACATTCAATCGGGGACAGGGGACGGCCGAACTCCTTTTCAAATGTCGTATACAGGTCTTGGTCATCCAAAAACATATTTTCCATATCCGCCTGCTTTTGCTCCAGCAGCATGTCTTCCGCCAGTCTGATCCACAGCGGTGTGATGGAATACCTTTCATGCATGATCCCATCCTCTGTATATTCTTCCTCGATCCGCAGGAACCGGTTTTGGATCAGCTTCCGCAAAATCGATGAACATTCTGTGCTGGTGATGGTCATGCGTTTGGACAATTGCTCAGGCGTTGGAAAACCATTTCCTATTTCTTTATAAGAAATAAGCTGCAACAAGAGGACAAGCTCCTTCTCATCCAGCCCGATTTGCCGGTATTTTTCCATGAGCATATTTGGAAATCGTATTTCCCCTGCTTCTATCCAGGAAATCATGACCTCTTTATTCATGTCTTGCACCTCATCTTCAAGTATATCTCCCATATCTCGGACTGAAAAACCAGCCTCCCCCATAGGGCGGGAAAGCCACGCACTATCGTACGCGGCTTACATTACGGATAGAGTCTGTTGAGGAGCCGAGGGAAAGGAATCGTTTCCCTGACGTGTTCCACACCAGATATCCATGCGACTGTCCGTTCCAATCCGAGTCCAAACCCCGAGTGGGGAACTGAACCATATTTGGCTAAATCAAGATACCACTTGTAGGATTCCAACGGCAGATTATGCTCTGCAATTCGCTGTTTCATCAGCTCATAGTCATGGATCCTTTCAGATCCGCCAATGATTTCACCATATCCTTCAGGAGCAATCATATCGGCGCACAATACCACATCGTCGCGGTCCGGAGCCGGCTGCATATAGAAAGGCTTTATCTTTGTTGGATAATGGGTGATGAACACAGGCTTGTCAAAATGATCTGCAATGGCCGTTTCATGAGGAGCCCCGAAATCATCTCCCCATTCAATATCTTCAAATCCCTTTTCAATTAACATCTGTATGGCATCATCGTACGAAATCCTCGGAAAAGGAGCTTTGATGTTCTCCAGCTTGGATGTATCTCTTCCAAGCCGCTCCAGCTCAAGTTTGCAATTCTTCAAGACAGACTGTACCACATATGCAACATACTCTTCCTGTACCTTCAGGCTGTCTTCGAATTCGTAAAAGGCCATTTCTGGTTCAATCATCCAAAACTCAATCAGATGCCTCCGTGTTTTGGATTTTTCTGCCCTGAAGGTGGGACCGAATGAGAAAACTTTTCCCAATGCCATGGCTGCCGCTTCCATGTACAGCTGTCCGCTTTGGGACAGGAATGCATCCTCATCAAAATATTTTGTATGGAACAGTTCTGTTGTGCCCTCCGGAGCACTTCCGGTCAGAATGGGAGGATCTACTTTTACAAATCCATTATTGTTAAAAAACTCATATGTAGCCCGAATGATTTCATTTCTGATTTTCATGACGGCATGCTGTTTTCTAGATCTAAGCCAGAGATGCCGGTGATCCATCAGGAATTCGGTACCGTGTTCCTTTGGCGTTATAGGATAGTCCACAGCTTCATGGAGCACTTTAATATCCGTAACCTGAAGTTCATAGCCAAAAGGAGAACGGCTGTCTTCCTGAACGGTTCCAGTTACATACATGGAGGTTTCCTGTGAAAGGGACTTTGCCTTTTGGAAGGTTTCCTCTCCGATCTCGCTCTTTACTACAACCCCCTGGATAAACCCTGTTCCGTCACGAAGCTGCAAAAAAGCGATTTTACCGCTGGATCTTTTGTTGGCAAGCCATGCTCCGATCGTCACTTCTTTGCCGACCCATTTATGTACCTCTGCAATTGTAGTTTTCAAGCTTAACATCCCCTTCAAAACAATTGTGAAAAACGCATGAACGGTGATTATTCCCATTATACCCTTTCCGCCGGCAGCCGGACAATGTTTCCATGGCCGGTCCGCCGGCAAGCAGGGCATCACTTCATTTTCTTTTCTACGAATGCATGCATTCTCTTGACCGCTTCTTCCAGCAGGTCAAGTGATGTTGCATAGGATAGACGAATATTATCAGGTGAACCAAAGCTTGAACCCGGAATGACGGCAACAAGTGCTTCTTCCAGAAGCCCTTCGACGAAAGCGTCCACATCGGAGTATCCTGTCAAACGAGCAGCCTCTTTTACATTTGGATACAGATAGAATGCACCCTGGGGCTTTAGACAGCTGTATCCCGGTATGCCAATCAGCTTGTCATAAATGATATTGAGTCTTTCTTCAAAGGCATTCCGCATTTGTTCAACAGGCTCCTGAGTGCCATTATAGGCTTCAATGGCGCCGTATTGTGATGGCGTTGTCGGATTGGAAGTGGAATGGCTTGCCAAATCGGTCATGGCTTTGATCAGCTTCTCATCCCCCGCTGCATATCCGATCCTCCATCCGGTCATGGAATGAGACTTGGATACACCATTTATGATGATCGTGCTGTTTTTCAAATCGGGGGACAATTGGGCAATTGACAGGTGATTATTGCCATCATACACAAGTTTTTCATATATTTCATCCGAAACAATAAGGACCCCTTTGCTGAGACATACTTCCCCCAGGGCTTCCAGCTCTTCTCCTGTATACATCATCCCTGTCGGATTGCTCGGTGAATTGATGATCACAGCTTTTGTTTTGCTCGTGATTGCATTTTCCAGCTGCCGCGCAGTGATTTTAAATTGGTTTTCTTCCAAACCTTCTACATACACAGGCTTTCCTCCTGCAAGCTTAACCTGCTCTGGATAGCTTACCCAATAAGGTGTGGGGATGATGACCTCGTCACCATCATCCAAGAGGACTTGGAACAAAGTATATAAGGCATGTTTTGCGCCGTTTGTCACAATGATTTCAGATGGTTTATATTCCAGGCCCTGGTCTCTTTGGAACTTCCCGATAATGGCTTTTTTTAGCTCGGGCATGCCTGCAGCGGGCGTATATTTAGTGAATCCTTCTTTCATGGATTGGACTGCTGCCTCAATGATATGATCCGGGGTGTTGAAGTCTGGTTCTCCTGCACCCAGGCCTATAATGTCAAGACCGCTTGCTTTCAATTCTTTTGCTTTGGCGGTAATGGCCAAAGTGGATGAAGGTGTTAATGCTTCTACTCTTTCAGCTAATTGCATTGAAGTTCCCTGCCTTCTTATAGATTCTCGATTTTTCTCCACCATTTTCCTGTATCAAAATGTATATAGTAATAGCTTAAATTGGAGTTTTCATCCAGATAAGCCAATTCCCAAACTGGAAGCTCCTTTTCCATGCCAAGTCTGACACCAAGGAGTTTGTTTGGATTTTCTTCGCTGTATAATTTTTTTATAGCTTCTTGTTCGGAAATTCCGTCTGCAAGTTTTTTGATGGTCACCGGCTGCTTTGTATTTTCGGGGATCCAAACTGCCATTTCCGTGCCGTTTTTTTGTTTCCCTATTACAGAATAAATCGTTTCCGAACCATTATATAAGTAAAAATCATCCACGCTTGTAAGTTTTGCTTCTTTTGCAGCTCTTTGGACGGCTTCATCAAGGGCGGCATCATACGGTTCCCTCGCATTGGAATAAACAATCCCAAATGCTCCTGCCACAAGCAAAACAGCCAGTATCGACATTAATATCCATTTATTCATGTGATCCCTCTACGTACGATAAATCGTAAAGATAGCTGTTTCTTTTTCTTCTTGATCCAATGCAAGCCCAAACATCAAATCCCTTTCCTTAAGCGTCCTGTTTAAAGCATCCACAATTTTATAAAGCTCAGGATTATGCTTAAGCCTCACAGTGGAGAGTATTTCTATTTTACTTTCCATTATTGATTCCTCCTCGGCAAACAAATATTGTTACTAATATTCGCTCTATGTATGGCTACAATACAAGTATGGGCGCAGTCTTCAATCATCATTATATCAGCAATTTCCGACAGGGGCATGATGAAATCTGCGTTTAACCAAAATAATTCTAGTCCACACTGATGACCAGCACCGCTCGATCCCGGGCGGTGCCTTTTGCCATCTCTTTCCGGGAATCACAGCCATTCTTCGATTGTCTCGATGATGTCCGATAATGCTCCCCTCTCTACTGGAACATCCGGTATAGAACGGAGAAACGTTTTACCATATGAAGCAGTGTCAATCCTTCTGTCCATGACGATGACGATCCCTTTATCATCTTCACTTCTGATCAGCCTGCCTACACCCTGCTTGAAACGTATTACTGCTTCCGGAAGAGAGTATTCCGTAAAAGGATTTTTCCCTGATTGCCTGATGGCCTGGCATTTGGCTTCCGCCACCGGTTCATCCGGAGGCGAAAATGGCAGCCGCACGATGACCAGACAAGTCAAATCCCTCCCCGGAATATCAACCCCTTCCCAAAAACTGCTGGTACCAAAAAGGATGGCCTTCCCGAAGTGTTGAAAGCTTTTTGTCAGCCTGGAGCGGCTTCCTGCCGTAATCCCCTGGCCTAAAAGAACAAAATCTTCAAGAGCCTCACTGTCTTTTATGAGATGATAAGTCTTTCTGAGCATGTCATATGACGTGAAAAGAACGAGCATCCTTCCCTCTGTCGCTTCTGCTATAGCGATGATATGGCCCGCAATGGCCTCGATATAATCATCATTGGCGGAAGAGCGGATCTCCGGTAAATCAACAGGAACCAAAAGCTTTGTCTTTTCAGCATAATTAAAGGGGGAAGCGATGGTTTTGACCATCACTTCATCTTGTCTGAGCCCGAGCTGCCCAAGGAAATAACTGAAAGAACCATTTACGGCCAGTGTGGCAGAAGTCAGTACCACACTGTTTTTTTTCTTAAAAAGGATTTCGGCCATTTTTTCGCCTGCATTGGAAGGCTGCCCAAACAGGCTCAAGCTGTTTGGCAATGTTCTTGAATCACCGTCCATCCAAATGATTTCCTTTTGGGAAGGAGTTAAGATAAACTCCACAATATTTGCCCCGAGCAATTTCCATTCCTCTAAGAAGCTGTTGAATTCTTCTATAAACGCCTTATCAGAATCTGAAGGCTTCTCATCCTTCTCTCTTAGCAGCATGAGGCGTTCCCTTAAGCTGCGGGTGATGTCCCTATGAAAGGCCAGAAGGCGTTCCGAACACATCAATACAGCCTTCCATTGCCTTTTGCTCCTCGTTTGTTCATTGATCCTAATCTGGAGCTTTGTCCCGGCCTGCGATTTATTCTCATCCTCTGCTGTCAAAAAACCGCTCAGCAGCATAAACAAATCATCCAATTCTGTCTCCATGTCTGAAATGGTATGGTCCAATTCAAACGAATGCGTTGAAGGGGATATTTCTAATTCTCCAAGCAAATTTTCCAGTTTGAAAAACAATCCGGCTTTTTCAAGTGTTCCGAGGCGGCCAATCAGCCATTTGCACAAGTGATACTCCACTTTATGTCCAAAACTGTTTCTTGCTGTTTTCTCAAGATGATGGGCTTCATCTATAATGCAGTAACGGTAATCCGGAAGGATTGGCTCCTCCTTGGTCAAGTCCATTAGGAGCATGGCATGGTTGGTGATGATTAAATGGGCATTCATCGCCATTTTTC
>DATBUB010000240.1:0-1582 GCA_036516555.1 Bacillaceae bacterium | reverse complement strand
CTTAGAATTATGCAAAATACTATTAAAGTATTCATACATTTCTTTTTCTTGCTGCGTAAAAGAATTTAAGATCTGCTTAATCAATTCCTGTTCTTTTGAAGCTTTTTCAAAATCTAGCATTAGTAAATGGTATCTGTAAATATACAGGTGATAAAGGGAGATATAGTTTGAAAAGGTAATATACTCTTCCCATCCCTTTAACCTCTTGTAGCTCTCAGTTGCCCTTTCTTTATCAAACGATACAATGGCATCAAGCAGATTGGACAGTTCTTTGCCAATGTCCTTGGACGCCTTCTGGATGGAGTCGATGGAAATATCCAGTCTTTCGAGCAGCAGCAATACCGTTTCTTCGTTTACTTCTTTATTATAGTTTTCGAACTTGCTTAAATGAGTAACAGAACAGATTCCTTTGCAAAGCTCTCCCTGGGTCATCCTTTTTAAACGGCGATGGTACTTGATCATGCCGCCAATGTTCATGTTTTCTAGGTTCATGTTTTCATCCTCTTTACTCATTCATATTTCCATTATAACACATTTATTAATTTAAATCTAACTATTCATAATATTATTACCTTTGTACTGGAAAATGCTTCTAAGCGCATCGGGCAATTTTTCATATTTATAAGCATAATGATGGCGCTCCGCTTTCTCGGGAATGGCCTTTTGGCCTCTTGCGAGCATGTCGCTCATTTCCCCAAGCATTGCCTTCAAGAGAAAAGCGGGAACCGGCAGCCAGTGCGGCCTCCTGAGTACCTCGGCCATGATTTTTCCAAATTGTTTCATGAGGACCGAATCCGGCGAGACCACGTTTAACGGACCCGATATGTTTGGTTGCTCGATGGCAAATTGCAAGAGACCCGCCGCATCCTCCACGTGGATCCAGGAGACCCACTGGTTCCCGGATCCGATGGTGCCCCCGATGCCCATTTTGTAGGGCAAAGCCATCAGCGGCAGAGCACCGCCATTCCCGAGGACGATCCCTAATCGGGCATATACTGTCCTCACTCCGAATTTTTCTGCTTGAGATGCTTCTTCTTCCCATCTACGGACCACCGAGGCAAGAAAATCATTGGCAGAGGTTTGCGCACTCTCTGTAAACACTTCGGTTTCCGACATGCCGTAATAGCCGACAGCGGATGCATTGACCAGAACACTCGGCTTTTGCTCCAGGCTGCCGATCAGCCGGACAATTTCCCTAGTTGCATGAATGCGGCTGTTTAAGATGCGCGTCTTCTTTGCTTTGGTCCACCGGATTCCGTTGATGGATTCGCCCGCCAGATTGACAATTGCATCGACGTGTTCCAGCTCAAGCTCCGGATTGCTTCCGCTTGCCAGCCACTTGACCGCTCTTAACCGGTCCGTCTCCCGGACGTTTGACGGATCCCTTGTCAGCACAGTCACCCTGTGGCCAGATTGGATCAGCTTATCCTGCAGAATCTTGCCGACAAATCCGCTTCCCCCTGCGATGACAACGTGCATGCCTCCACCCCCGTTTATGTAAGAGTGCTTGCTTCATATTTTTGGTGTACCCATTATCATTTTTGAATTGTAGCCAATGGACAGTAAATTCCACTGAGTGGAC
>DATBUB010000239.1:0-2077 GCA_036516555.1 Bacillaceae bacterium | reverse complement strand
TGAGATGAACTATGCGTTTGAGGAGACAGCCTGGTCCAATGCCGAGAAGCTCAACAGGCTCTATCACGTGGTCGGCTGGGAAGATTTCGAACAAATCAAATTCGACAGCCTCCTCAGTTACACGGCCCTATATAACCGGGACTTGCTTATTCACCATAACCTTGTGGCTGCGGCCAGCGTGCAAATTGCCTAAATCGTTTGGGTGCCTGGCACCCAAACAACTCCTGAACAATTGGCAATATTCCCAATTTGGTGAATTGCATCTAAGTTGTGTTGGTGCCAGGCACCAACACAACCACCAAGCTCCAACACAGCTAGGCATCCTTTTCGACCAGCTCCGGCGGCAGGATGAGCATGCTTTTTTTGAATTCCGGGCCGGTCATGAGCTGACCGGATGGCGTCCGGTACATGAGGTGCTCCTCTTTGAGCTCTGTCGGCGAGACCACCCCAGCCGCAGCAGCAAGGTTGAACAGCCCTTCCCGCATGGAAATGATGTAGTTGGCGACCCTGTACATTTTTTCTTCTACGACGAGAGCCTTTTCCTTCTTCGGATCGGTGGTGGCAACTCCAACCGGACAAGTATTGTTGTGGCACACTTGAGCCATAATGCACCCCACGGATATCATCATGCCTCTGGCGGTGTTGACCAAGTCTGCTCCAAGGCACAATGCATACGCCACCATATCCGGGGTGACAAGCTTGCCGGATGCAATGATTTTCAGCCTGTCCCTGATTCCGTATTTCTTCAGCATTTCGTCAAGGAGCGGCAATGCGGAGAACAGCGGGAGGCCCGCTGCATCAGATAACTCCTGGTACGTTGCCCCAGTCCCACCTTCGCCTCCATCAACCGTGATGAAATCCGGTGTCAAATCCAGCTCAGCCATATCCCGCACTAAATTTTCCACCTCGGCTTTAGAACCGGCCACTATCTTGACCCCAACCGGCTTTCCGCCGATTTCCCGCAATTCCTCCACAAATTTCATCAAGCCTTCCGTATCATGAAACTCTCTGAAACGATTGGGACTGTCAATGGTTTTCCATGGCGTTACATTTCGAATCTCCGCTATTTCGGGCGTTACCTTCTCACCAAGAATATGGCCGCCGCGCGTTTTCGCACCCTGGGCAAGCTTCAGCTCGAATGCTTTTACTTGTTCTATTTCACTTTTTTTCTTGAATTGTTCCCACGAAAAGTCCCCAGCTTCCGTCCTGACGCCAAACAGGCCGGGGCCAATTTGCATGATGATATCCACATTTCCGCGCAAATGATGTTTGGACAGTCCTCCTTCCCCTGTGTTCATCCAGGTTCCACCCGCCAGTCCAAGCCCCTTGGATAAGGCTGTGATGGCGTTTTTTCCGAGCGAGCCGTAACTCATGGCGGATTGGCCGACAAGACCCTTCGCTTTAAACGGCTGCCGGCATGTGCCGCCTCCCAGGACAACACGGTCTTCATCCGCGAGCAGATATGGATCGACAATCGCGTCTTCCCGGTGTTCTTTTCGGTTGAAAAGCCCTTCATGATCAATCAGATACAGCTTGGTTTGTATCTTCGGCTCCTGATCGATCCTCAGTTCCTCATGCAATTTCGGAAACATGGCATTGCGTATGTAAAAACCCGGCTCTTCAAAATTCCTTTCTGAACCAAAACCGTGAATCCGGTCTTTGTACTTCCCTGCTTTGACTATATTTTGGTACTGATGCCTTGAAAAAGGCTTCCCCTCGCGGTTATTTTCGAAAAAATACTGCCTGAGCTCAGGCCCGATATTTTCAAGAAGATAACGCATATTCCCCAATACAGGGTAATTCCTCAGTACAGAATGCTCTTTTTGGCGGGCATCCAGAATGTAAATCCAGATAAATAGGATCACTGGAATGATGATCGCCAGGCCCAGAATCGTAAACATGATGATTGCAAACATTTCAGTCAAGCTCATTCTGTTTCACCTGCCAGTCTTTTTCTTTACTTTTAGACTTCACAGGTAAGATTCAAACCTTTTCAATATGAGCTTCTCGAAAAAAGCATTCCGGAACACAGACAAAAAGACAGCCCGCTTCCTCAGGAAGCCGCTGTCTTTTCCAG
>DATBUB010000238.1:0-5319 GCA_036516555.1 Bacillaceae bacterium | reverse complement strand
TTTATCAGACTGGACGATTTTTTTGACAGGCGCTAAGTGGCTGGATTGGAGCGTAGGGCGGTGACTCCTACAAAATGCTTTGCATTTCCTTCGTGGGATGCATGTTCAAGGAAGCTTACCCAATGTCCTGCGGAAAGCGTCCTACCGGAGGGGAAATCCATTGGCCATAACTAAAAAGGCTGCACCAGAAAGTCAATTTTCATCGACTTTCTGGCCAGTCCCTTTTTTTATGTGACGTACAGTACCATCGCACTGAAACAGTAAACCTGTTCCGCCCCTGCTTCCCCGATGGCAGCCACATGATATTTGACATCAATGATCTCTC
Organism: Bacillaceae bacterium; assembly: GCA_036516555.1. Taxonomy (GTDB): domain Bacteria; phylum Bacillota; class Bacilli; order Bacillales; family Bacillaceae_C; genus DATBUB01. The sequence continues at coordinate 4,994 of DATBUB010000238.1, read as the reverse complement.
TTTCTCCCAATCGGCTGAGAAATTCATTCATTTCCTCTTCAAGATCTTTTTCATGCTCACAGTCAAACAACTTCACCTGAACCACAGCTTCCACCTCTCCGTTTTTTATCCATTCTGTCCAAAGAAGCGGTTTTTTATACAATTCTGAATCTTTCTACGCCATATGGCGGTTAAAATATTTTCTCAATCCCTCTCCCAAAATATTAAACGTAAAGATTGTATAAGCCAGAGCCAGAGCAGGGAAGAACGGAATCCAGAATGCCTTGAGAACATCCCGGCGGGCATCTTTGATTATGGTGCCCCATTCAAGACTAGTATTAACTAACTCCATCATGCCATAAGCCGTTTGTACAAACTCCTGCGATACAAAGATTTTAAATATGGCCAGCTGTCCGATCAGCAGGGCAACCCTTCCTATATCTATACAAAAATTGGTGGCAATCTCGGGTGCCAAATTGGTCAGATAATAATTCTTTAGCATTCCAAAAGGCCTTACCCCCAGGGTGATGCCTGCTTCCATAAACGGCTTTTTTGACAGCTGGTGGGCTTGCTGCTGAACCACATAACTGACCCTTCCCACATCTACGAGCGCAATGATCGCAATGACCCAGTAAAAACGGTTTTCATTGTACACTAAAAATAATGGGAGACTTAGCAGAAGAATGGCCATGAAAATGACAGGCAGGCTGGAAAAAAGCTGATTCCAACCATGTATCAACACGGATAGAAATCCCTTGTTTTTATATCCAAGGAGTCCGAGAGGGACAGCGATCAGATATCGAATGAGCGTAATGCCCAAAATCAGCAAAAGGGTTTCCCGTGCCCCAAGCACAAGCATGCTTAACATGTCTCTTCCGTCTCTGTCAGACCCGAGCGGGAACTGTTCGGATGGAGGGAATGGCGCTTTCATTACACCTCCGCCTTGAGGGAAGAGAAGTCTCTGCGGTTCCAGTTTTGAATCGACAAACGGGAGATGAGGCCCTGCAACCGCCAGCATCATCAACAGTAAAGCCATTACGCCGCCTATCCACAGATGGTAATTTCGTTTCAACTCTTTCACCCCTACTGAAGCCTGAGGCTTCTCTTAATGATGTAGCCCGTCAACTGGGCAAAAATCACCAGCGAGGTGAAGATCAGCCCTGTCCCAATCACAATGCCCGGTTCATAGTTGGGCGCCATGCCTATTCCAAGGCCTTCCAACGTACCAATGGCCACAAACATCCGATAGGCAAGGCCCTGATACCCGACCAGATATTCTGTGACAAGGAGGCTGGATATGACATACACCATCAACGGAGTGAAATGGATTAGAATGGTTTGCATGCTGTTTCGCAAAATATGCTTGTACAATACTATTTTTTCCGTAAAGCCTTTCGATCGGGCGACTTGGATATACGGCTGCCCTTCCTCGCTTGCCAAAGCGGCGGATGTGATCCTGGCCAAATACATCATCGGGTAGATCGAGACCACGATTCCGATTGCGATAAAGTTGTACCAAACATGATTGCTGAACATTCTTACTGAAGGCATGGTGAACAAAATCACCCATTGAAGACAAATGACGATAAAAAAGTCAGGTATTGATTGTACCAGCCATGTTGTACCGTTTCCAATAATATTCAGCTTACTTTTTCTGTATCTGAAATCGAAAATCCCTTTCAGAAAACCAAGTATAAGACTGAGCAAAAAAGCAACAGCCACGACTTTTATGCTCCGAGGAGCATATCTTATCAACTCCTGCTCGGTTGCCACATTTTTAAACTTCGTCGGCCCCAAAGTATGGTCATCTTTAACAGATCGATAAAATTCCTTGATATTTTTCTTGTGTTTTTTCCAACTGTAGCTATACTTCATAACCGGGGTCAAGGCGATGCCCTCATACGTGACTTCGACTTCTCTCGGAAAAAGGGCAATCATCACAAGAAGCACAGCAACCACTATGTAGATGATGACTGTTTTGATTTTTTTGAATAAAAAGTTCATTGTTTCCCCCTTCAAATGCGTTTGATTTCTCTGTTTCTCTCTTTTCCTCCTTCATTTGGACTATTATTTTCTAATATTATCCATCATTATATTCTATTAATTCTGATTTGTATATATTTCCTTGGTTTCTTTATTTAGTATAAAACGATGAAAAAATATAAATAGCCGGTCTTGAGACCGGCTATTTAGTAGATTACTTTATCGTGATTTTCACAGAATTATAGTTATTTCCTTTTCCAAGAGGATTGTAGTTTTTCTCAATGTTGCCTGCGGGGTCGACCGCAAACCAGCTGACCGTCGTGGTTTTTTCGATCGGCAGCGTTTCAGCGAATTCCCTTGTGCCGCTCAGCATGATTTTATCAGACTCAAAGGTCGGCCTGCTCCCATCAAGAGTATAGTAAATAGTAGCCGGTTCGCTAGTTTCAAAAGCCACATCCACTGGGCCGGTATATGTTCCGTTCCCGGGAACTGTCTTGGATGACGGCGGCTGCTTGTCTTTAGACTGCTGATAGGCCACTTTCATCAAACCAATCAGGCCGTTGGCAAACTCCATGGCTTCTTCGTGCCCTTCATCAAAAGCCGGCTGGAAACCTACTGCACGCCATCTGTTCGCCTGTGAAGCCCAGAGGTCTGCGCCAACTTCAAAGTTCCAGGCATATATTCCTTTTTCATACCATAAGTAATCTGCTGAATTGCCTGCCGCTGAATACAGCACATCCGGAATCGGACCGGTTCTGCTGGGCAAAATGACCGTTCCTCGGTGATCCTGTATTTCATTCAAAATTTGGTCTGATGCCGCCCAGTAAAAGGCTTCCTCTCCTGCAGTAGGGCGCGGAAGGGTCTGGCGCTGGGGATCATAGGCTCCCGGCGACCACATAAAGTAACCGCCATAACTGTGGATATTCATCGCAAACTTGATATTCGGATTCTGATCTGCAAGCCATACAAGGTTTCTGGCTTCTGGCTCTGAGTTTTCGGCAGGGCCGGCATACGTATCACTTGTACAGCTGGCGGAAGCACCGACATACCCGTCAAAGATGGATCCTACGGAATGATTCCGATTCAAATCCACTCCCCAGCTGTTCCGGTAACCAGGATCTGATGCAGCAGGTCCGCAGTGGTTTGTCATATTTCTCCGCTGCATATTGTAATCATAGAAGCTATAATTGGCACCATCAGGGTTAACTGATGGAATCAGGAAAATATCCAGGTTATTGACCAGCTGCTTTGTTTCACCATCATGTGCATAGTTTCTAAGAAGTCGCTCGGCAGTTTCAATCGTCACCAATGGTGTTACCCATTCACGGGCATGTTCCTGGGAGTACCCCAGTACGCCCGGCTTAGACCCATCTCGGTGCTTCCCGATGCGTATTACCTTAACCGTATTGGGATCGCGTGAAATATGCCCGGGTGCACGAAGGTTATCGGTTAATTTAGCTGTCGCTGGCGTTACAACTCCAGCTCCTGAATTTCCTCTGTAAGTAGCAGCCGTCACAATAGAACCTGCCTGCGCATTCAGGGCAGAGACAACCTGGGCTGCGGTGCTGGCAATGGTGCCGGAAGCATTTGTAGCGAGCTCAACCGTTATCTTATTTTCAGATGCTGTAACCCTCAACGGGGAATTAACTTTCCCTGGATCCTTAAATTCAACCGTAATGTCATTTCCTCCTTCATGTCCCCATGCTTTGGAAGTGACAACCACCGCTGTATTGGTAAATCCTCCGATAGTAGCCTGGGCATGTCTTCTGTAACCATTTGTTTTGTATGGCATATCGATGATTTCGACCAGTTCCGGAAATTCCTCCGCCAATCTTTCTGCACGCTCATACAGTTCTTCGGGATCCATATAATGATCAACAAAATCTTTTACATAATGCCGTTTCGGATTGCCGGGCTTATCCTTGCCCAGCCATTCAGTGACGGTTTGAGTCGACGAGCCTCCCATATTGCTTCGAATGGTGACCTCAGCAGGTTTTTCATCAATGGGCAGCAGCAGGAAGTGATACAGATACTCACCATAATCCACTTTCCTCGACAGCGAGGCTGATTTGTCTGCCCCATTCTCTGTCCAATGGGCGGTCAGTGCCGTGCGGGCTGTGCTTCCCGCGCTTGACTTGGCTTCCAGGTATAGAAATGTGCCTGATTGATTTGTAAAATGATTGGCTCGCAAAATCTGAATCCGATCCTCCGTTGAAGCAAGGGCAGACTGCTGCCGCAAAAACATGTTACGCTCAGTTGTGCGTACGTTCCACTCCCGCTCCGTCAACAAAGTTTCTTTGACCGTGATCCCATGGATGTTCAACATGGCGATTTCTGAGGGAGTGACCACTGCATCCACTTCCATTGCACCATCATGATCATGTACACGATGGGCAAGGTCGATGCCCAGCTCCAACAGCTTGTCCATTGCCTGCTTGTTTGGTACCTGCAGCTGGACAATTGAAACAGCTTCCTCTTCTGCGAGAGGATATGCGGGCTGTTCCACTGCCGATGTTTGAACGTTTGCCCCCGGAAAAAGGCCGGATAACACCAATCCTGCACCTGCCGTTACGACAATCAGGCTGCCCGTCCATTTTTTCTTTCTTGCCATTGGCAAAACACCTCCTGAGTATAATGGGACTGCTTTACCAACAGTATAAAGTCCAGTTGAAATTTCGCCTGTCGAAATATCTGATTATCATCAAATAGGCCGAAATCCTCGGCTAAATTCCAATGACTGTCGTTTTCTTGATTGAAGATATGGAAAAGGCAGCCGTCACCTCGAAAAATAATAAAGGATGGGAATTAGGTCCCAACCTTTATTTGCGAAAACGAACAATTTCTGTCGTAAAAAGACAGAAAGAGGCGAAGAATTCTTTATAAATGATGGGGGATAGCGCCGATGTTTCCCATCTCTTCCGTCTCCATTGAGGCCTTAACAGCATTTATTGCTTAAATTCATGAACATAAAAAAAGCCGTCCAGCTAAAGCTGAACAGCAATTTCATTTTTTAATTTTTCGGCTCTGTTGTT
>DATBUB010000237.1:0-1933 GCA_036516555.1 Bacillaceae bacterium | reverse complement strand
GTAGTCACCAAAACCCATCCAAAACTGTAAAAACAGGTGGAGGAAGACAACTTGTCTTCCTCCACCTGTTTTATATTAGGGGCTTCTTGTACTCCCTCTTTATTTTTGGCTGAATTCTGCGGCATTTGCACCGGCGAGCCTTCCGGTCACAAGAGCGGAAGTGATGTTATAGCCGCCTGTATAGCCATAAATATCAAGGACTTCACCGCAAAAATATAGGCCGGGCATCAATTTGGAAGCCATTGTTTTTGGTTCAATTTCTTTTACAGACACGCCTCCGCCTGTAACAAAAGCTTTTTCCAGCGGCAGCGTCCCATTGACGGAGAATCGGAATTGCTTGCACGACTCGGAAAATAGGCGCAGTTTTTCAGCCGAAACAGTTGAGCAGGGGGCTCCCGGATCAATCTTGTTTTTCTCAAGCAAAAATAATAGATACCGTTCTGGAACCAAGCCTTTTAAGGCATTTTTGATTGCTTTCTTCGGCTCATCTTTCAGTGTTTTTTGCAGCTTCTGATACAGCTCCTCGGATGGGCTGTCCGGTAGTGCGTCGAGCATCATGGCGACCTCTATCACTTTGAATTTTTTCATAGCCTTCACAACAAATTGGCTGCATCTGAGGACGGCAGGACCGGATATCCCAAAGTGTGTGAAAATCATGTCCATCCTGTGGGTGATGATCGGCTTGCCTTTTGGATTCAATACGCTCAAGGCTACATCACGCAGAGACAGTCCCTGCAATGTTTTATCTTTGATGAAATTTTCTCCAGACGTAACAGGGACCTCGGTCGGAAACAATTCAGCTATGGTATGGCCGGCTCTTTCCGCCCAAGGGAAGCCGTCACCGGTTGAGCCGGTATGCGGAACCGACTTTCCCCCAGAAGCGATGACAACTGCTTTGGAAGCCAGTTTTCCCCCAGACTCCAATAGGACACCCGCCGTTTTGTCTGCTTCATATAATACCTCTTTGACCGGACTGTTGACGCGGACTTCGACTCCAAGCTCTTCCATCCTGGAAAGGAGGGCATCCACAACGGACTGTGCACGGTCTGAAACGGGAAACATTCTCCCATGATCCTCTTCTTTCAGTTCGATGCCGAGATTCTCAAAGAAGCGGATGATATCTTCATTATTGAACACGGAAAAAGCCCCGTAAAGAAAGCGCCCGTTTCCGGGGATATGCCTGATGATTTCTTCCAATGGAAGCCGATTCGTCACGTTGCAGCGGCCTCCTCCCGAAATGGCCAGCTTCCTGCCAAGCTTGTTTCCTTTATCAATCAAGAGCACCTTTGCCTGATTTTCTGCTGCTGCGATGGAAGCCATCAATCCGGACGGCCCGCCCCCAATCACAATCACATCATACATTCTGCATTCAACACCTTGTCTGTCGGTTTGTTCACTTAATTGTAAAATTCCTTTAAGGAGAAAGCAATCATGGAGGAAAAAGGCCGCAAGAAAGATATTCCCCTCCCTCTAAGGCTCGCCGTTTCATTGTCAAATGGCGCCGATAGAGGTACACTATCAAATAGTGTAAATCTTATTTTTGTTTACATACCATCCGTGGGGGAAAGAGAATCATGGCCATAGAGGAGTAACCCTCGGAAGGAAATGTTTCTGATTGGCCGCAAACCAAAAAAATATAGTGGAGAGTCTGAGGTTGTATGTCTTCTAAATTAATTCGGGGTACTTTTATTTTAACGCTGGGAACCATCCTGTCGAAAGTGCTTGGACTATTGTATGTCATTCCGTTTTATGCCATCATCGGCGGGGATGAGCAGGCAGGTCTGTATACACTCGGATATGTTCCATATACCATTTTCATCAGTATCGCAACGGCCGGGGTGCCGCTTGCCGTTTCCAAATATATTTCCAAATACAATGCACTCGAGGAGTATGCCGTTGGCCGCAAATTATTCAGGTCCGGCATATACGTCAT
>DATBUB010000236.1:0-3881 GCA_036516555.1 Bacillaceae bacterium | reverse complement strand
AAAGAAGGATTTGTCAGATTGGTGGCTAATATATTGTAGAAAGGTTTTTATAATTGAAATATTCATTTCGAATAATGGAATAGGGGGGCGTTGAGGTGAAGTCAGAAGTATCTAATCCGGTTTCTCTCGCAAAACACGGAAAGCTGAATAGGGGATTGGGTTTTGTTGATTTGTGGAGTGTTGGGGTTGGGGCGCTGATTGGGGGAGGAATTTTCACAGTCATTGGTCCGGCTGTTGCTCAGGCTGGTCCGGCACTGTTCGTCGCGTTTTTGATTGCAGGGATTATAGCGATTTTATCATGCATGAGCTATGCTGAATTGGCATCGATTTGGCCATATGAAGGTGCTTCGTACGCCTATTCAAAATTCGCCTTTACACCGATCCATAAAGATTTAGGGAAGCTGATAGCGCTCTGGTGCTCGGGCTTGTACTTCCTGTCGTTTGCGTTTGCGGCGGGTGCTGTGAATCTAGGCTTTGCCGGCTATTTCAATTATATTTTCCCTTCGCTGCCGACAACGATTGTCGCGCCGGCGATTTCGATTGCGATTACAGGGCTGTTGCTGTTGGGAATTAAAGCGACTGGCAAAATCAATACGTTCTTCTCAATTATTCAGGTCGTTTCTTTGTTTGCAATTGCAGTTATTACTATTTTTCATAATCCGACCGGGCCTTTCAAAATTGCGGAGTTTTTACCAAATGGCTGGACAGGCGTGTTTGCCGCGACTGCGTTGATTGCGTTTGGCCAGATGCAGGTTGAGGCAGTTCTGACTTTGGGGGAAGAAGCGAAGAATCCGCACAGGAATCTGCCGCTCGCGCAAATTTCAGCCTTGGTAACTGTCGTGATTTTATATTGTTTGACTGGATTCGGAGTGGTGTCGGCAGCGGATCCTGCATTGCTTGCAAGCTCGACCGCTCCTTTGTCGTTGGCAGTTGAAAATGTGTTGCCTGGAATTGGTGCTGTGTTGATTGCAATTGCCGCTTTGACGGCTACGGGGACTTCGACTGTCGGCTGCTTGCTCGGCTCCTCGAGGATGTTGTTTGCTGCGGCAAGAGAAAAAGCGGTACCTCAGGTTTTGGGACAAGTTAGTGCGAAGACGCATGTGCCCGTTTATGCTACTTTATTTACGGGAGTCATTGCTTTAGGTGCGACACTAATGAGTACGATGGGGTACGGCAAGGCGATTTCAATTGCGGTTGGAGCAGCCGTGTTCTCCAACTGGCTCATGATGGCGATCATGAATATTGCCGTTATTGTCGTCAGGGTCAAACAGCCGCAAATTAAAGCCCAGTTCAGGTATCCTGGCAACATTAAGAATATTCCGGTGCTGGCGATTTTCGCAGCTATTGCATCGTTCTGGATCCTGACTTATATTGATACAATTCCGTTGATAATCGGCATCTCGTGGCTAGTGTTGATAACCGCGTTTTATTTCTTCTATTCAAGAAGCCGGTGGGAATATCTTGATGAGGAAGCGATGGAGAAGTTGAGTAAATGATATAGAAAGCTTCTTTTTTGAAAAGGGTAGTCTGTTGATTTCCGCCTGACACTCCTTTTCCGTGGAGCGGTCGGTTAGCCTCATTGGCGCTAGGGCGCATGTGGGGGTTAACCTGTACCGCTGCATCCCGAAGGAGTGTCGAGCATTCTGCTTCAATCAACATGTTTTTGCCCTGTTTTAAAACGGAGTGCTTTAGGACAATTAAACTGGAAAGGAAGTCGCTTCATGAAAAGTGTATGGCTCCAGGAGAATAAATGGGAAGATGTTGAAATCTATTTGAAAAAGAAGAAAACGATTATTGTGCCGGTCGGCAGTGTTGAGCAGCATGCCAAACATTTACCGCTCGGTACGGATTCGTTTGTAGCAAATAAGGTGGCCGAGGACCTCGGCCAGCAGACAGGGACGCTCGTCGCGCCGCCGAACTGGGTCGGGTGGGCGCCTCACCATATGGCGTTTCCCGGCACGATTACGTTGAGGCCGGAGACGCTGATCAGTCTGATGCATGATATTTGCAAAAGCCTTATCTATCACGGGTTCGAGAAAATCATCATCATCAATGGCCACAGGGAAGCCAATCTGCCGCCTTTAAAAATTGCAATTACGAAACTGAGAAATGAAACAGGGGCTTTCTTAGCGATAGCCGATCCTTTTTATATTGCAAAGAAGATAGGGCATAAAATAAAAAAATCAGAGCCAGGTGGTGCAGGTCATGCGGACGAAATGGAAACATCCCACATGCTCCACCTCATGCCGGAGCTGCTCGAAATGGACAAAACAGTCAAGAACATTCATTTAAAACATCCTTTCCTGCAGCATGATCCCTTCGTAGAGGGAGATACTATTTTTGTACCAAGCGATGTTGCTGGGTATCGCGAAGGCTCAAAGAATATAGGGGTGGTTGGGGATCCAACTGTTTCTACTGCCAAAAATGGAGAAATCTATCATCGTGAACTAATGAAGAATTTGGTGGAGTTTGTAAGATATTGTGAAGAAGAAGTCGAAGTGACAATCAGGAAGAGGGAAATACCACTATGAGGTGAAGCTTATCTGCTAAAAGCAGGGGAATTATCCCCTGCTTATTTTATTGGAGCAAAACTGTTTTAACTTGATTTTGTTTTACGGCTACATTGAATTGGTTATTGTTCACTTGTATAGGTGAGAGTGCTTTTTCGCTTAGGTTTGCTTCTTGTGCTTGTTCGAATGTGTTTTTAATGATGAAAGAGGCAGTGGCTTCTGTTTCGGTTGGGTTGAAAAATCTAAGGACCAGTGAATCTTCTTTTTCTGACTTTTTTAATACACTTAGAACAGTATTGCTGTTTTCTTCTTTCAACAGGCTGAAGTTTAATGGAGTTTCAATTTTTTCGGGATTTAGCTTCATGGCATTATGAGGAATTTTATTATAGGTCTGCAAAGGGGTAGTAAATTCCTTTGCCATCCTTGAAACATTTGCTTCTGCCGTTGAGCCTGTGTGAGTTGTTATTGCAAACCTTAACTTCAGCTTGCCAATCATTTGGGAGTCCGGGGTCGGCAGTTTGATTCCAGATGGGCGGCCAGGCCTCCGGAGCAATTCTGCTTTTCCAAGAACACCTACACCACGGAACAGTGTGATGGCAATTGTATTGTAATTGTCACCGATGATTTCATATTCCCGCGTACTGTTGGTCATGATGCTGAGTCCATATTCCTTATTCGATAAGCCAACAAAGGATAGCATCGGATAAATGGAGTCAGGCCGTTCATCCCAGCATTCGCTTTCCCAGACATCCATGGCTGAATCATACACATCCCGTTTAATAAAGCCGAACTGATTATCCGAGATTGAGAAGGATGAGGCTATTTCTGTCGGAATTAGTGCGCGGAGACGGTGATCATTAGCCTGATTTTCAATTTCTGCTTCAACTTTAATCATTGGCTGGTGATTTGGAACCGTTATCCTCCAGGCTACACTGACAAAGCTGTCCCTTTTATTTTCTTTGCGTTTTTCCAGGCTTCCGGGTACATCCAGCGTTAGCTGAATCTTAATTTGTCCTTCATAGTCATTTTGCAACATTTTTACATCGGCTTTTACATTATCGCTGTATATAAGAGTTTCATTTTGCAATGGAGAGAAGTCATATTCATCCCCGTCATCTCCCCCGTTTTCCAAGAGAAGGACATCATTGAATTCCTTGTTTAGCCGTTTATCGATGATATTTAATGTACCGTTCGGGTTGACGGAAATTGTATAATAATCAGTTTCTATCTTTTCTGTTTCGGCATAGCTATTGGAAAGCATTCCTGGTTCTCCGCTGGAGACAAAATATGTCTTGTAGCCCATTGCGGGAATCGAATCCTTTAGTTGAATCGTATATTGATAGAATGGGTCATAATTGCCATAATGGACAA
>DATBUB010000235.1:0-4870 GCA_036516555.1 Bacillaceae bacterium | reverse complement strand
TTGACGTCCTCGATACCCCGATAAGAATAATATCGGCCCTTAATAGGCCTCTCGGATCCCTGCCATCGTCATATTTAACTGCAAACTCGATGGCTTCCACCCGTTTGAAATATTCATCGTCCAGCTTTCTTACAAGGCCAGGCTCATTCAAAGGAACCTTTTCGAACATTTGCTCAAATGTATCCATGATGGGACCCATGATATCAATGGCGCTGATCCCTTCCTGGGCTGCCCTCTCCTTCATATATTTCCTCATCCCGGGCTTGACCAGCGTATAGACAACCAACCCCCGGTTCAACAGTGCAAGCGACACGACATCATCAATATGCTCACTCTCTTCCACAAAAGGGAACCGTTTAATGACGGCTCCAGAGCCATTGAACTGGCTGATGGCCGCCTTTGTGACCAGCTCAGCCGTTTCTCCAATGGAATCCGATACTACATATATAAGCGGTCCTGACATGCTAATCACCATCCTTGTCCATCCATTATAGATCCTGTTCTGCAAGTCCGACAAATGCTTTTGTGATATTTGTTTTTGTCAGCCTTCCCACCACTTCAAATCCGCCGGTTCCTTCTTTCACGACCGGGATGGCATCAATCTGCACATCTATCAATTTTTTTGCCACATCTATTAACAAATCGTCTTTCTGGCACATCGTAATGTTCGGCATCCTCGTCATGATGATGTTGACGGGAAGACTCGACAGCTCCTGCTTTCCGAGACTGGCCCTCAGCAAATCTTTTCTTGACAGCACACCTGCCAGGTGTGATTGATCGTCGTTGACAAACAGGGTCCCCACGTCTTCAAGGAAAATGGTTACAATGGCATCGTATACAGACACATTTTCGTTGATGACGACTGGCATGGACTGGTAATCTTGCACCTTCAGTTTTTTAAGATTTTCAAGCAGCAGCTGGCTTCCTGTTTTTCCTGTATAAAAATACCCGACCCGCGGCCTTGCATCAAGATAGCCGGCCATCGTCAAAATGGCCAGGTCAGGCCTCAGCGTGGCCCTTGTCAAATTAAGCCGATCTGCAATATGCTCTCCGGTTATGGGACCATTATCCTTTACAATTTGCAATATGCGCTCCTGTCTCTTGCTGAGTTCGATTGTACTCACCACCCAATGGACATATATGCCATACTTTTTATACAATTATTATATACTATTCAAGAGGGATACGACATATTTAAAGATTGCATAAGTGAGGGGCTTGTCTAAATTGTGACAAGCTCCTCCATTTATTTCATCATTTGACCAAAATTTTGCCCATATCTGCAAAATCGCCGATGTATGCGGATAGTTTTTTCATTTGCGCGAGGCGATTTTTTTTCTGTTCAGCCTGTTCTGCCATCACCATTGTGTGATCAAAGTAATCCGTGATGATTTTTCTCAAGGAAGCAAGTTCTTCGAACCGGGATTCCATTCCTGTCCCTGCCTTATACGACTCTTCCAGCTCAAGGAAACAGCTGTATAAATTCTGCTCATATTCATTTTCAAAAAGGGATGGATCCACTCGGGCATCACCTTCAGCTTTGCCGGAAATGTTAAGGACACGGGCGAGTGCTTCAATGGTTTCCTTGAAATCAGGATCTTCCTTGTGACGATTTAATACGGAAGCTTTTTCAATTAATTGCGGAACGCTGTGTACCTCTGATTCCAGAACCGCTTCCACCAGGTCGTGCCGGATGCCGCTATCCAGCAGCATATGACGAATGCGCAGCTTGAAGAATGGGAGCAAGTCATTCAGGAGCTGTTCATCCGCCTGGGGCAGGTCCTTTTGCACAATCTTGATGATATCCTTCAGCATATTGTTCAAGGAAAGATCCCAGCCTTGCCCGGTTAATATTTGAATAACACCAGCCGCCTGGCGCCTCAGCGCGTAGGGATCCTGAGATCCTGTAGGGATAAGGCCGATGGCGAAGGATGAAACAATGGTATCCAATTTATCTGCCAATGCCACAACGGACCCAATGGCGGATCGTGGTATCGAATCCTCAGCATGCCGAGGCTTATAATGGTCATTGATGGCCATGGCAACTTCCTCGGATTCTCTTTGCTGCCTTGCATACTTCTCTCCCATGATGCCCTGAAGCTCGGGGAACTCTCCAACCATGTGTGTCACAAGGTCAAATTTGCTCAATTCCGCTGCCCTTTCAGCTTTCTGGATATCATTTTCACCAAATTCCAGACGGCGGCCAATCATCCCTGCTATATGGCGGATACGGCTGACTTTCTGGGAAAGCGTGCCGATTTTTTCATGGTACACAATAGCCTTCAATTTCTCCAGCGCTTCGCCCATGTCAAGCTTCTGATCCTCTTGGTAAAAGAAATCTGCATCCGACAGCCTTGCCCTCAGTACTTTTTCGTTCCCTCTGGCAACCGTCTCAAGGTGCCTGTGATCTCCGTTCCTTACAGCAACAAAATAGGGAAGCAAGCGCCCGTGCTGGTCTTTTACAGGAAAATATCTCTGATGCTCCTTCATAGACGTGATCAGGACTTCTTCTGGAAGACTGAGATAGCGTTCATCAAAACCACCGTGAAAAACAGTCGGGTATTCGACCAGGTTGGTGACTTCTTCCAATAGATCTTCGTCTATTGGGATTTTCCATCCCTTCTCCTCTTCAAGCCTTTCAAGCTGATCACGTATGGCGGACTTCCGCTCGCTGCTGTCTGCAATTACGTATTGGCCGAGCAAGACTTTTTCATAATCTTCCGCGGCCAAAACAGGGATCTGTTCCCCCAAGAACCGATGGCCAAACGTTTTATTCGACGACTGGATATGAGCGATGGAGACAGGGATCACTTCCGTCCCAAACAAGGCCGTTATCCACCGGATCGGACGGACATATCTAAGTTCGTTGTTTCCCCAACGCATGGATTTCGGAAAATGAATGCTTTCTGCAAGCCTTCCAAGCTCCGGAAAGAGTTCGATGGCCGGCTTTCCTTTAATATGCTTTTTAACATGGATATATTCAACGCCTTTAATATCTTTAAAATAAAGGTCTTCAGGCGCCACATTCTGTCCGCGGCAAAATCCGAGTGCCGCTTTGGACCATTTTCCTTCTTCATCCAATGCTATTTTTTTGGCGGGTCCTTTCGCCTCTTCCACTGTATCCGGCTGTGACTCTGCTACATCTTTAACCAGGACGGCCAGCCTTCTTGGAGTGGAAAACAATGTGACATCGCCAAAATCGATGTTGTGTTCCAGAAGCCAGCCGGTGATCCTGCTGCCGATTGTATTCATGGCATCATTAATAAAACGTGCCGGCATCTCTTCCAGTCCGATTTCTAACAACAGATTACGCTTGCCCATTTTCCTCTTCCTCCTTCTCCAGCTGTTTTAAAATAGGAAATCCGAGCTTTTCTCTCTCTTCGTAAAACGTTTTTGCAACCTGGCGGGCCATGCTCCTCATACGTCCGATATAAGCGGTCCTTTCTGTAACGGAAATCGCGCCTCTTGCATCGAGAAGGTTAAATACATGGGAGCATTTCAGGATGTAATCATAGGCGGGATGCACCAGCCCAAGTTCCATTTGGCGTTTGGCCTCCTGTTCAAATATGGTGAACAGGTTAAAAAGCATATCTTTGTCAGAGGTTTCAAACGCATATTTGGAGTGCTCATACTCCGGCTGGAAAAATATATCGCGATACGTAAAACCGTTTGTCCATTCGAGGTCAAACACGTTTTCCGTATCTTGGATATAGGATGCCAGCCTTTCGATTCCATAGGTCAATTCAACGGATACTGGTTTGCAGTCAAGACCACCGACTTGCTGAAAGTAAGTGAACTGTGTAATTTCCATTCCGTCCAGCCATACTTCCCATCCCAGGCCGGCACAGCCCAGAGATGGATTTTCCCAGTTATCTTCAACAAAACGGATATCGTGCTGGAGAGGATCAATACCTAACAGCTTTAAGGATTCCAAATATAAATCTTGAATATTTGGGGGCGATGGTTTCATGATGACCTGAAATTGGTGATGCTGATAAAGCCGGTTAGGGTTTTCACCGTACCGTCCGTCTGCAGGGCGTCTTGAAGGCTCCACATATGCTACATTCCAAGGCTCCGGACCAATTGCACGCAAAAAAGTATAGGGGCTCATCGTACCTGCACCCTTTTCCACATCATAAGCCTGCATCAATATACATCCATGGTTGGACCAGTGCTTCTGCAAAACTAATATCATTTCTTGGATATTCATTCTTCCTCATTCCTTTCTGGACAAATAAAAGAACTCCCGTCTCCATGCCCATTGGCATAGGGACGGGAGTTTCCCCGCGGTTCCACCCTATTTGCCGCAATTTTAATGCAGCCAGCTTTTAAGATTGCCACTCCGGAACGCCTTCGCTGATGCTTCATACACCGGCTTACACTGTCCCGGGTTCGTTAGAATGAAGTGAATCAGGTACTCCTTTCCATCTCTGCAGCACGAATATCGAATTTATATCTTATAGAAAAAAATATCCCATCTGATTTCAAATGTCAACCCTCATCACAGCTGATCCCTTAATTTATCCAGCTGATCAAGGAAACGTTTTGATTTTAAATGAAGACCTGAATATTCGTCATAATACATGGATATGGCGTCGCGCAATTCCTTTTTGGTTTCGGGTTTCACTGAAATGTTCCCAAGTCGGTTCAGATCAAAATGATAGAAAAGCCTTAGGAGTTTAATGGCGGGCTGTGAAAGCGGCAAAAAATACGGATCCTTATCATAACAGAGGTGGCAGATCAGTCCGTTCTCTCTTATGGAAAAGCCAAATTGCCCTTCGGTGTTCCCGCAAATTGCACATTTATTCATCTCAGGATAGAGACCCATCACAGATAGCATTTTCATTTCAAAAATGTTGGTGACGATATC
>DATBUB010000234.1:0-3874 GCA_036516555.1 Bacillaceae bacterium | reverse complement strand
GTATCAACATGAATACGGTGAAGGCAAGGCTTGCAAGGGGAAAGAAGAAATTGAAGGAAAACTGGCTGGGAGGGATGGATGATGAGTGAATTTGACAGAAAGGTAAAAGAAGAATTGGAAAACTTTTTTTCAGCCAACACCATTGCCCTGACTCATGCCGAAAAGCTCGAGGTGGAGAACAGGCTTAAGGGCCGGAAAAGGAGAAATAAAGAAAAATTTATGTATGTCTCATCTATTCTGCTGGCAATGGGGGTTTTAGCTATTTTTACCTTCATGGCATTTGAACGCATTGCTCCCCCTGTGGACAATCATAACGGCACGGGTCCTCCTCCCGGTAAAAGTACCAATGAGGAAGAGGTGCCAGCGGAAGACAAAAACGGAGACAAGGGAGAAAGTGAAAAAGAAGCAGAAGACATACTGATCGACATCTTAAAGGGTTATTCCGAAGCAGTTGATAGAGTGTTTTTTTCTGAAAAAGATGAGAACAGCAAATTCATCCATTATGCGAGCCTTGATGAGGTGAAGCAGGAGTTTGCGGATTACATGGAAGAGGAAACCATCATCCGATTTCTAGGGGAATATAATATTTATCAGCAAGATGACGGTCTGTATATTCTTGGGAGCGGCTATATTCCGATGACCTTTGAACCAGAAACACCATACAGTCTAGACAAAGAAAAGGATGGTGACTATACCCTCGTACAAGAACAAAATTCTGACTTTTACGGACACAGGATCATGACGGTCAAATTCTATAAAACGGGGGATCGCTGGGTAATGGAGCCCCCAAAGGAGAAAAAATAGATTGACAATTCAAAGCAGTATGTTTTACTATATCATTATTACTTCAAAGCATAAAAGCGAAAAAGCGTTGAACCATTAAAGTAACTGTAGGTGTTTGGAGCGGAAGAGACCTGATGGGTGGTGAAAATCAGGCCGCATGTATGGTGAATTACAGATGGGGAGCTGACGATTGTCCGGCTGAATGAGCCGTTATGTAACGAGTGAACAGCAAACTGCTGTTAACGAGGGTGGTACCGCGGAGCTTCCGTCCCTTTTGGGATGGGGGCTTTTTGTATTTTACGAAAAGAGAGGGAATCAACATGAACAAAACAATATCAGCGGCCCTGGCGGTTATTCCGGTCCTTGCCTTGATGGCTGCAGCTGCCTGCTCCATTTTCATCTGGAAAGCCGGAATGCATCTTCCCTTATTGATCGGAACGGTCGCGGCTGCGGTCGTGGCCGTATGGTGCGGGTGGAAATGGGATGAAGTTCAGGAGATGCTCGTAAGGGGAGTATCCAGAGCACTGCCGGCCGTATTTATTCTGCTTGTCATCGGTATCATCATCGGAACGTGGATTGCCAGCGGGGTTATTCCGTCCATGATTTATTATGGCCTTGCGTTCATCAGTCCTGCTTTCTTCGTCCCGGCAGTGGCCATTGTGACTGGGATTGTCTCCATTACACTGGGGAGTTCCTTCACTTCCATTGCCACTGTGGGGCTGGCTTTCATGGTCATAGGGGAAGGGCTTGGCTTTTCATCCGGCCTTATCGCGGGGGCCATCATATCAGGCGCTTATTTCGGAGACAAGCTCTCCCCTTTATCTGATACGACGAATATTGCACCGGCCATGGCTGAAACCGATTTGTTCAGCCATGTGAAACACATGCTTTGGGATACGCTTCCCGCTTTTATGATCGCTGTCATCCTTTATGGCTTCTTAGGTCATGCATCTGCACAATCTGCAGATACCCAAACAATAGATGCCATTTTGGAAGGGCTGCGGGATTCGTTCTTAATTCATCCGCTTTTGCTGCTGATGCCGGTTTTGACCATCGTTTTAATGATCAGGAAGACACCTGCCATACCTGCATTGATGGGGGTAGCCCTGCTTGGAGGATTGCTTGCTGTTATTGTACAGGGTGAATCGATCGGTTTTGTCATCAACACCATGACTAGCGGCTACTCCATGGAATCCGGGGTCCAGGCAGTTGACTCATTGCTGAATCGTGGCGGCTTGCTTTCCATGCTCGGAACCATTGGCTTGCTCATCATAGCCACGGGTCTGGGAGGGATACTGGAAGAGACAGGTGCCTTTAAAGCATTGACCGGCAAGATGGTTGAAAAAGTAAGGACGGCCGGTTCGCTGATCAGCATGACGGTTTTTTCGACCTTTGTCGTGGCTTTTGCGAGCGGAGCGCAATTTCTGGCCATCATCTTGCCAATCCGGACATTTGTCCAAGTATATAAAGACATGGGAATCGACACGAAGAATCTGTCACGGTGCGTGGAAGCGGCAGGAACCGTCGGGATCAATCTTGTTCCGTGGGGGGTGCCGGCCGTCTTTGCCGCCGGTGTATTGGGTGTGGGAGCGGGAGAGTTTATCCCCTATGCTTTCTTTGCGTTTCTCGTCCCGCTGATCAATATCATCTACGGATATACTGGGTGGACGATCACGGGGATGCATAAACCGAAAAAGAAAACCGTCAGGGGGGTTGCATGATGACGAATATTGTCGTGAATGTTCTCGGTACAGCGCAAGATGCAGGTATCCCACACCCCAACTGCTTTTGCCCCCACTGCAAAAAGGCTTTGACGGAAAGAGCCTTCCGAAGGCTTGCGGCATCCATCGCCATTGTATGGCCGGGGGAGAAAAAATGGCATTTGATTGATGCTTCTCCTGACTTGAGGGAGCAGATGGCTTCCCTGCAGCTGAAGTATGGCATGGAAGGGCAGCTGATGGACGGTATCACGCTGACTCATGCTCATCTCGGACATTACCCGGGGTTGCTGTATTTGGGAAGAGAAGCCATTGGAGCCAAAGACATCCCTGTATATGCAGGGAAAAAAATGAAACACCTTTTGGAGAATGAAGCTCCATGGAGCCAGCTTACAGGTTTGGGGAACATCAAGGCAGTAGAAATCCGTGAAGGGTCCAGTATATATCCGGGCACGGGAGTCTGTATCAAGCCGGTAGAAGTTCCGCATCGCAATGAGTTTTCCGAAACATTTGGGTTCTGGGTGGAAGGGCCAAATGCTAAACTGCTATATATACCGGACATTGACCGATGGGACGAGTGGCAGACCGATCTCAGGCAGGCAGTGAAGGACGCGGACATCTGCCTTTTGGATGGAACCTTCCATTCTATAGAGGAGATTGAAGAAATGGGACGTGATTATCGGGAGATCCCCCATCCGGTTATGACGGAAACGATGGACAGGCTCCAACATCTAGTTCGGGAAACAACCATCTGCTTTACACATTTCAACCATACAAATCCGGCCATTGACCCAGCCCACCCATTTTCCAGGGAGGCAGAAGCGCGCGGTTTCCATATTGCTTCGGATGGTTTCGAGATAGCCATATAAAAAAGGCAAAACCTGCTCGCAGGACTGACAGACGAGCGCGGAAGATCCCCCATTTCTTATAATAAGCCGCTGTTTCGCCATCATTAAAGGGGGACAGCGGCTGTTTTATTCCATTAAAATCCACTTTCATGGGACAATTATGAAAACCATCTTGAATTTTTGGCGAAAAAAGGCGACAATGCAAGTAAAAGATACAGGGAGTTGTTTCGAATGACGACAGATCAAGGGCTCCATCTTCATAATACCGAGGTAGTGGCAGAACTTGAGAAAGACCTTCGCTATATATCTGCCATCATTAAACAAAAAGGACGGGAACTGTTAAGCGACTACTCCATCACGCCTCCCCAATTCGTTGCCCTTCAATGGCTTTTTGAGGAAGGGGATATGACCATTGGGGAGCTTTCGAATAAAATGTATTTAGCATGCAGCACTACAACGGATCTCATTGACCGCATGGAGAAAAAGGAACTTGTTGTACGCGTGAAAGATCCCAAGGACAGAAGG
>DATBUB010000233.1:0-6545 GCA_036516555.1 Bacillaceae bacterium | reverse complement strand
TTGTGGCAACCATCCGTGCTTTAAAAATGCACGGTGGCGTTCCAAAGAATGAATTGACAAATGAAAATATCATGGCACTTGAAAAAGGACTTGAAAACCTGAAAAAACATACCGAGACGATTTCACAGTTCGGATTGCCTTTTGTCGTGGCCATCAATCGCTTCTCTGCAGATACAGAGAGTGAAATCGATGTACTCGAAAAATGGTGTTCCAGCCATTCCATTCCGGTGGCATTGACGGAGGTTTGGGAAAAGGGCGGCCAAGGGGGAGTCGAGCTCGCGGAAAAAGTATTGGCAGAAATTGAACAAAATCAAGGCACCTTCAATTATCTATACGACATATCTGCTTCTTTGGAAGAGAAGATCCGCACCATTGTTCAAAAGGTATATGGTGGGAAAGATGTGGAATTCTCTGTAAAGGCCTTAAAACAGCTGAAGGATTTTGAAGAGCTTGGCTGGGGGGAATTGCCGGTGTGTATGGCCAAAACCCAATATTCTCTGTCGGACGACCCTAAAAAGCTTGGCCGCCCGAGGGACTTCATTATTCATGTGCGCGAGCTTAAGCCAAAGCTGGGTGCAGGGTTCATTGTTGCGCTGACCGGTGAAATGATGACCATGCCTGGCTTGCCCAAAAAGCCTGCAGCCTACCAAATGGATGTTGATGAGCAGGGCCGTGCTTCCGGATTATTTTAATCTAGACTATAAAAGCTGGCAGGAACCTAACAGGTCTCCTGCCAGCTTTTATCACAGGGAATTTATAGAGAATGGGATTGGTAAAGGTGAAAATTTTTTCAGCAGAGGACATCACCAAAACATATGGAGAAAAAGTTCTATTTAAACATATCAGCTTTCACATAGGTGAAAAAGAAAGAATCGGAATCATTGGTGTAAATGGGACAGGTAAATCAAGCCTGCTTAATCTAGTATCCGGACAGGACGAACCGGATTCCGGATATTTTAACCATCCAAAAGACTATTCTATCGGATATTTGATGCAGGCACCTGTCCTTGAGGAACGGCTGACCATACTGGAACAAGTCTTTAAAGGAGATTCTCCTGCCATAAGACTTACAAAAGAACATGAGGAGACTTTGTCTGAATTGGAAAAAACCCCGGGGGATGAATCCATCCAGCAACGCCTTTTCCACATTCAGAAACAGATGGATGCCGCACAGGCCTGGGAGGCAAGCACAAACGCAAAAACCATTTTGTCCAAGCTTGGACTCCATGATACCAGTCTAAGAGTTGGGGAGCTTTCCGGCGGCCAAAAGAAGCGCGTTGCATTAGCGCAGGTTTTGATCGAAACACCTGATCTGCTTATTTTGGATGAGCCAACCAACCATTTGGATTACAACACTATTCACTGGCTGGAGGATTATCTGGCAAAATATCCAAAATCGGTAATGTTTGTCACACATGACCGCTATTTTTTGGATCAAGTGGCTAACAGGATTATTGAATTGGATGGAGGAAATCTTTACACGTACCAGGGGAATTACCAGTCTTTCATAGAAGCAAAAGCACTGCGGGAAGAGCAGGAGGCACATGCTGAAGAAAAGAGAAAAAACACATACAGGAGAGAGCTAGCCTGGATGAGGCGGGGAGCAAAAGCCCGTTCCACAAAACAAAAGGCCAGAATCCAGCGCTTTGAGAATTTGGAGGCTGAAATGGCCAATTCCGGCCCCGAAAAAAATATGGATATTGCCATGAAGGGAAGCAGGCTCGGCAAACAAGTATTCGAGTTTGTCAATGCGTATAAATCATTCGGTGACCGTATTATCCTGGAAGATTTCAATTTTTTGATCAAGCCCGGAGACCGTATTGGAATCGTCGGCGAGAATGGGAGCGGAAAATCAACCCTGTTAAACATCTTGGCTGGAAGGCTGCAGCTGGACAGAGGAGAAATGATATCCGGCCAAACGGTAAGAATAGGATATTATACACAGGATACGGAAGGCATGGATGACAGCCAGCGCATGATCTCCTACATACGCGAAGCGGGGGAGGTGGCTGAAACTGTCAGCGGAGAAATGATTTCGGCCACGCAAATGCTTGAACGGTTTTTGTTTCCAGCAAGTACTCATGGCACACCCATCCGTAAACTTTCAGGCGGAGAAAAGCGCCGGCTCTATTTATTGAAGTTGCTTATGGCAAAGCCAAATGTCCTTCTTCTTGATGAACCAACGAACGACTTGGATACTGAAACACTCACGGTACTGGAAAGCTATCTGGACGAATTTCCCGGTGTTGTTATTTCTGTATCCCATGACCGATACTTTCTTGATAAAGCTGCTGATCAGCTTATTGTGTTCGCAGGCAAAGGCAACATTGAACGATTTTACGGATCTTATTCGGATTACCTTGAAACAAGGTTTGCAGCAGATGACAACAATCAGCCAAAGAATTTGACATCGACGTCACCTGTAAAAAAGAAAGAGGAACAGAAAAAGAAGAGAATGTCGTATTCCGAGCAAAAAGAGTGGGAAGTCATTGAGGACAAAATTGTCGAAACCGAAGAAAAAATAGATCAGTTAAACGCTTCGTTGAATGAAGCAGGAAGTGATTTCAGCCTTGCACAGCAGATCATGGAGGATTTGAATAAGCAAAATGAACAGCTTGAGCTCCTGATTGATAGATGGACGTATTTATCTGAATTAAACAGCTGAGACCCCTTATTAGAGGGAGAGGCTTCGTTATGTTAAGATATGGGCAATAGAAAGATTCACCACATATTCGTGAGAGGTGGAGTGACATGCGGATCATTACGATTGAACCAACACCGAGTCCCAATACGATGAAGGTCATTTTGGATGAAGAGCTTGCCGCAGGTAAAAGCAATAACTACAAACCGGAGCAATCGGGAGATGCACCTGAACCCATCCAGAAAATTCTTCAGATTGAAGGCGTTAAGGGAGTATATCATGTTGCGGATTTTCTCGCAGTTGAAAGAAACGGAAAATTCAGCTGGGAAACCATCCTTCCAAGCGTACGTGAAGCGTTGGGGGAAGATGCTGAAACGGCTTCAGCAATTAATCAATTAGATGAACATTTTGGCGAAGTGAACGTTCAAGTTCAGCAGTTCAAAGATATCCCAATTCAAGTCAAGCTCATAACCGGATCGGAAGAAAAGAGATTTGGGCTTCCAGATCGTTTTCTCAAGGCAATGCAATCAGCTCAAAAAGACGGCGACAACTATGTCCTCCTGAGAAAATGGAAGGATCTTGGAGTGAGATACGGAGAGCTTGAAGAACTTGGCAAAGAAATCGTGGAGGAGCTTAGTGCAGCCTATACGGAAGAGAGGCTCAAGCAGCTTGTTGAACGTTCAGAACACGCAGAATATATAGCCCATAGTCCAAGAAAACGGATAAAAGTGACACCAGACATGCTGGATGATCCCGATTGGAGGAAAAGATATCAGCTTCTTGAGCAGATGGACGATCCCACGATAGCGGATCTTCCCATGCTTGAAAAAGCGCTGCATGATGAAAAACCATCCATCCGCCGGCTTGCTGTTGTTTACCTTGGCATGATCGAAGACAAATCCGTTTTGCCTTATTTATATAAAGGGCTTCATGACAAAACCGTGACAGTGCGGAGAACTGCCGGGGACTGCCTGTCAGATCTGGGTTTTCCAGAGGCTATGGAAGAAATGGCCCGTGCACTGAATGATAAAAGCAAGATTGTGCGCTGGAGAGCAGCGATGTTTCTATATGAAATCGGTGATGAGCGTGTCCTTCCGTCACTGAAAGAAGCGGAAAACGATCCTGAATTTGAGGTGCAGTTGCAAATAAAGATGGCGATCGAAAGAATTGAAGGCGGAGAGGAAGCAAAAGGCTCTGTCTGGAAACAAATGACAGAGGCAAGGCAGAAAAACCAACTATGATGGAAATGGAGGAATGAAGGGTGTCAATGGCCTATGAAGAATATATGAGGGAAATCGTCAAGCCTATGAGAGCGGAGCTTGCGAATGAAGGCTTTAAAGAGCTGACGACAAAGGAAGAAGTCCATGCCTTCATGGAGGAAGCGGAAGGAACGGCACTGATTGTAGTAAATTCGGTATGCGGATGTGCTGCAGGACTGGCAAGACCCGCTGCCATTAATGCGGTAAAAGGAAGCCCCCAAAAACCGGACAGGCTAGCAACTGTTTTTGCAGGGCAGGATAAAGAGGCTACTGCCGAGATGCGCGCCTTTTTCAAAGGATATGAGGCTTCTTCACCTTCCATGGCTTTGCTGAGGAATAAAGAAGTGGTCCACTTCATTCCAAGGGAAGAGATTGAAGACCATGAAGTAGAAGACATTATCGCAAATCTGCAAAAAGCCTTTGAACAATATTGCTGAATCAAAAAGCTTCGGGCTGTAACCCGAAGCTTTTTTAATCGGCAATGGCCAAATAAACGAAATAGCCGATCAATGCAATACAGCCAATTGAAATGATAGTGGATGTCAAAATAAATCCTCCTTTTTCTCCATATGCAGTTCCATTATACCCTATTCCAATTTTTTTACCATTTTAAATAATATAGAAACTTTTTGGTGGTTCTTCCGTATAAAGAAGTATATGATAGAGATAACTAGATTGGCAGAGGGGTTATGGGAATGAGGCATTTGCTGCGCAAATTGATGGTCATTACGGTGGCGATATTGACGTTCGGGACGGTTACGCCTTCACACGCCCTTTGGCAGGAACTTGGCAAGGGGGAACACCGGGGACAGGCTGCCGGAGACACTCCCTACAGGGAAACGCTGGACCCTGAACTGATCGTTGAAGAGGAACTGGGCAAGGATGAATTTGTTTCGATGGTGATGTCGGAAGCCGAGAGGCAATCATTGATTAAATTCGGTAGCAAAATCACTCCTGTGATTGAAGATGAATTCAAGAAAATCATCCTTCCCAACATTGAACAGGCTCTACACATGACTGCCCTTCAATACCCAGATGAAGAGCTGGGTCAATTATCGATAACAGAATCACCCGGCGGAGGTGTGAGTGAAAAAATTTTTCATATTTATCACTCAAAAACGAACAAGGATATTATCCGTTTCCATGTAAGAAGGGACAAGCCGCCACTGGAAGGGTATATGTTTAATTTCCATTACCATACACATCACGACAATTTTCAGACCCACCATTCGCTTGGTTCCATCCAGTGGGACAAAAACACACCGCCAAATTGGAAAAGTTCATGAGTAAAACATACGGGAGAAAAAGCAGGCTTGCGGGTAACCTGTTTTTTTCTCCCTTTTTATGAACCTAGTTTAATATGATATAATGGTACGTGTTTTCATACTTTTATAGGGCGGAATGCAGACTTCATGAGGAAGTGACACCGAGATGCGCAAATTGATGATCATACCCATGGTAATGGCGGCTGTTTTAAGCCTGGGCGGTCTGTCGAAAGCAACTTATGAGGGACAGCCTCTTGAGTTTAGCTCTCTTTATGCGAAGCTTCCATTGGATAACAACAGGCTCTTAGGCAGTTTCATTATTTTGCCCGAATCCGGATTTGATGAAAAAGATGCCTCAGATGTCATCAAGAGGCTTGACCATCTTCCGGTTTCCATATTAAAAGAAATTGTGAATCAGCACATCAAGCTTGTCCTGTTTCAGGGAAAACTGACCGATCAGGGCAGCGCATCCCATCTTAAAGGCATCATACCAAGAGGGCATCCTGCATCTTCTGTCTGGGATGAAGTTCCGGGCATCGGGGGCTCGAAAATTGTGCTTGTAAAAATCGGGAGCAGTGATAAAGGAAATGGGCATGGGTCCATTAATCTGGAACTGCATGAATTGGTCCATTCTCTGCAGCACTATGTATACCAACAGGAAGGCATCAGCACTGAATTTAAAGCCGCTTGGCTGAAAGAAGCAGCCAAACTGTTCCCGGATCGGGAATATTTGCTATCCTATCCGGAAGAGTATTTTGCAGAAACCTTTGCATACTATTACTTTTCAGATGAAACAAGGGAGTTACTAAGAAAGATGGCACCGGACACCTACCGTTATTTTAGCCGATTTGAACAATAAAGGACGTGTTGATTGAATGGAACAATATTTGGAACTGTGCAGAAAAGTACTTGACGAAGGTGCAAGAAAGGAGGATAGGACGGGTACAGGAACCATCAGCATATTCGGACACCAGATGCGTTTCGACCTTCAGGAAGGATTTCCCCTTATGACGACAAAAAAGCTTCATACTAAATCCATTATCCATGAACTCCTCTGGTTTCTTTCCGGGGACACAAACATTCGTTACCTCCAGGAAAACGGGGTGAGGATTTGGAATGAATGGGCAGACGAGCATGGCAATCTTGGCCCCGTTTACGGAAAGCAATGGAGATCCTGGGAGACAGCAGACGGAAGAACCGTTGACCAGATTCAATCCGTACTGGACCAAATAAAAAACAGCCCAGACTCCAGGCGAATGATTGTGAACGCTTGGAACGTAGGGGATGTGGACAAAATGGCGCTTCCGCCGTGCCACTGCCTGTTTCAGTTCTACGTTTCAGAAGGGAAGTTATCATGCCAGCTGTATCAGCGATCGGCGG
>DATBUB010000232.1:0-3614 GCA_036516555.1 Bacillaceae bacterium | reverse complement strand
CAATATCCAACCTATGTATCCCTCTCTACAAGTACATACTCTAGGGTAGGTTCCAGTGCCAGTATTACTTGGGAAGCCAGTCACAGTGGAGGAGATGGGGTTTATTATGCCACAATGTATTACGGAGATGGTTCCAGAAGTTCAGGAACATTCTACAGTACCCGTTCAAGTTGGCCAAAAACATATTCACTGGCTCCTACTGAAACCCAAAGATCCTGGACGGCACAAATAGTGGTGAGTTCCACTGATGTAGCCACCGATAGTAAGACATTTACCCTTCGCAGGTGGTAATTGATTATTTTATATCTCAAAGCAGAGTCGTTCAAACGATTCTGCTTGTTTTTCATGGAGGTAAAAGATGATTGTTGAAACAAAAAACCTTTCTTTCCAATATGGTACAGAAACTGAAGGGAGACATTTATTATCTGGCATTGACTTTAACATGGAGACAGGGGAATGGGTCGCCTTAATGGGTGCATCAGGTACAGGAAAATCCACGTTTCTTAACCTAATCGGCGGAAACCTATCTCCAACGACAGGAACAATATCAGTCCATAAGACTTTCATTACGAATTTGGGAGATAACGACCGCCAAGATTTCAAACGGACACATATAGGCTTCATCTTTCAGGATTTTCGCTTGCTCCCTTCCCTCACTGTAATGGAAAACGTCATGCTGCCCCTCCTTCCATACGGAGACAGGAAAAAGCTGATGAACAGAGAGGAAAAATGGATAGATAGGGTTGGCCTGTCACACCGGGCAAATCATCTTCCCTCCCGCCTGTCTGGGGGCGAACAGCAACGGGCGGCAATCGCCCGGGCTCTCTTGATTGAGCCCACGCTGTTATTATGTGATGAACCTACAGGGAACTTGGATACCGCGAATCGCGATGGCATTCTGGAATTATTGGACGGTCTAAAAAAAGAGGTAGGCATGTCCATCTTGACCGTTACTCATGACCCTGAAGTGGCTGCGTATGCGGATCGGGTGCTTTATTTACAAAATGGCCATTTCATCGATAGGCGGTGATAAGGTGAGACATTTAGCCTTTTGGACACTTATACGGACATGGAAACGCTCCTTGCTTTTTATGATGACAATGTCTGTTTTTATAGCTGCAGCTACCGCTCTATTAAACTCGGTCAATATGCTTCAGACTGAAGTAGGGTCACACATTGAGAAGCATGGACGCGGTTCCTATGACATTCTTGTCCGGCCGGCTCATAGCCAAAACGTTGTAGAAAAATCACTTGGGCTCGTTGAAGACAATTACATAAGCAGCGGGGATGGAGGCATAAGTATTGAACAGTGGGAAAAAATTAAGGCACTTCCAATGATTGACGCAGCCGCTCCCGTTGCATCGATTGGTTACTTCACCGGAGTTTCTTCCTCTGTCACGCTTAAGCTTCCACACAATGAAAGCGGGCGGATAGACATCCAGTTTACAACATCAGATGGATTGCAAGATTATATGGCTGAAAAACCCATAACCGCTTTCAAGATCAATAATGAAACGCAATTTGGACTGTATGAAAGTGTGGGAAAATGGGACTTGCTGAGGGACGTTCACCTTGATCACCATACATATGAACCGATTGTATTGATTCCTCAAACATATCATCATGTAGTCGCGATCGATACAGACCAAGAAAAAGCCCTAACCGGATTAAATTTTGAGGAAATCAATCGTCCATTGTCCGAAACGGAAAAAATGGAGCTTGCATTTGCCGGAAATGCCCCGGTTATACCGGTTCTGGCTTTAAAGGATCCAATAATCCCTCTTGGCGTAAAATGGGGCTATGCTTCATATTCTTTTTCCGAAGAACAGCTCAACCAGTGGAGAAGCCGAATGAACATCAAGACTGGAGAACCCTTGGGCTTTGGGAATGATGAAAGTCTAGTCAGTGAAATGGTGGATACCTTTTTAGATGAAATAAAGAGAACAGACCCTTTACCATACTTTGCCGACCTATCTTCTATTGTGATGCCCTTTTCATCAACTGCAAGCGTCGTCTCACCTTCCGGAGAAACAGAGCCGGCCATAAATTGGACAGCCTCACAATCCAACACTTCTGCCTATTATTCGATCGGAAAGCCATCATATGAAATACATAAGGAAAAAGTGTCAGTAAAACAGCAGGGGGTAAATCAAGCGGGTGTTCCAGAATATCGTTCAATTGAAAGGAAGGGCGTTACATCTTTTGAACAATCGGAACTTCCATTCGTCCTGCACCCCATCGATACTTTTTCTACAGCAGAGCAGACCATCCAGCTTGCCGCCAGTCCCTTAGGCATTTACAGCCAGCTCCCCACCTATGCGGAGGATGGACGAAAACTCACTGAAACGATGTTTCCAGGCAGTTTTATACAAGCCCCGGCACACGGCTTAATTCGCCTGTCGGATGCAGCCCTTGTTAAGGATGGACCTCCGATTGACGCCATCCGGATCCGGGTGGCCGGCAAAGGAGGCTATACCAAGGAGCTTGTCCGTACTGTAGAGGAAGGTGTACTTGCCATATCCAAGATCGGAGACTTTCAAATCGATGTGGTGGCAGGCGCTTCACCCCAAGAGCTGAGCATCAATGTGGAAGGCATGGGCCTGGTTAAGCAACCTTGGACGACACTGGGGGCTTCTGCGAAAATCGCGGAAGGCTGGAACTTGGTTCACCTTGGTATATCGATTTTATTTTTCTTTATTGGTGTTGTGTTCCTGCGAAGCCGGATGCTTTTCTGGCAACTGGAAAATGCCCCCAGGGATGCATTGCTTGAGAATATCGGCTGGCGGAGGAGAGACATACGGCGTTTTTCAGCATGGGAGCGAAATATATTGCTGCTCTTGACCATCCTTCTAAGCGGCACCGCTGTATTAACTTTTATCACAGGTGATTGGCTGGACCATAACGCATGGTATATATTTGCCGGGACAGCATTTGCCGCAATCATGCTGACAATACTGTTTGCCCGCGGAAAGAACGAATTGAGTGCCAAACAAATTTCTTATGACACTCAATCCATTGCCATAAAGAATGTGGTTTTTTACCGAAAACATATCCTTTTGTCAGCCTTGCAGCTATCCCTAGTCAGTTTGTTGACCACTTTTGTTGCAGGCTCCATGTTCGTTAACCGGGCAGCCACTTCAGTTACATTTTTGGGGTCTTTCATCGATCAGCAGATTGGACCGCTCCTTCTAGTCACGTTGCTGGCGGCAATAATGTTTGCGGTTATGACCACGATAGATGGCCAGGAAGCGTTGAGGCAGACCAGGATGAAAACACTGGAGATGCTGCGCGCAATAGGCTGGAGGAATACGACCATACGGGTTCTCTGGTTAAAAGAAACCTTGATTTGGGTTTTCCCGGCTCTTCTATCAGGTCTTCTTATAGGGGGTGTCTCGGTAACGCTCGTTTTTCAGTGGTCCCTTGCCATTCTCGTGCTTTCTCTGATCATATTTATCTCACTTTTCTCACTAGTGTTAATGACTGTCTTATTGGGGCTTAGGAAAATCTAGCCTTAATAAAATGCGGAAATCCCTTGCTTTTTTGGCAGGGGATTTTCATGTATTAGTCATTCTTTACAACACGGATTTAAAATAACAAACATTATTAAAAAAACC
>DATBUB010000231.1:0-3986 GCA_036516555.1 Bacillaceae bacterium | reverse complement strand
TTGGATGATACCGTCCATCCTTTCGCTATTGGCCTTAACCCAGGGGATGTGCGTGTGACCACTAGATATGACGAACATGATTGGAGAATGGCCATTTTTGGAATCATCCATGAAGGGGGCCACGGATTATACGAGCAAAATATCTCTGCCGATTTGGTAGGGACTCCGCTATGTACAGGAACATCCATGGGCATTCATGAATCGCAATCCTTATTTTATGAAAATATAGTGGCTCGAGACCGTGCTTTTTGGGAGTATCACTACGATATTCTTAAAAGATATTCAAACGGACAGTTTGACGATGTCCCGCTTGACGATTTCTACCGGGCGATCAATGAAGCGAAGCCTTCGCTCATTCGGATTGAGGCGGATGACCTCACCTATGCACTACATATCATCATCCGCTATGAAATTGAAAAAGCCTTGTTCAATGGTGAATTGGACGTCAGCCAACTTCCTCAAGTATGGAATGATAAGTATGAGGAGTATTTGGGCATACGTCCGACAAATGATGCGGAGGGATTGCTGCAGGATGTTCATTGGTCCGGCGGAAGTTTCGGCTATTTCCCGTCTTATGCCCTTGGATATATGTACGCCGCACAGTTAAAAGCGGCCATGGTCAAGGATATACCGGAATACAGCCAATTGCTCCGATCGGGAAATCTTCAGCCGATCAAGGAATGGCTTACAAAACATGTGCATCAATTTGGAAAATCAAAGAAACCGCTTGAAATCATCCAGGATGCAACGGGGGAAGGTTTAAATGCCCAGTATCTTGCCGATTATCTCAGAAATAAATTTTCGGAAGTTTACAAATTAGGAAAATAAACGGGAATGGCGGTTCATGGGGCCACCCTTGCTCTGATAAGTGGAAGAGGAGTATGATCTTTCATGCACAAGTTATTTGTAATCCTGGCGGCCTTGTTGTGGGGCGGTATTGCCATTTTTATTAAAAAGTTGACATCGTATGGTTTTACCGAGATGGAAATCGTCACCATTAGGGTGTTCTTTGCCTTCTTGCTGATCTTGCCCGTCCTCTTTGTGCAAAGAGGCAAGGCAACACTGAAAATTCAATTTCGGCATCTTTGGTATTTTATTGGGACGGGACTCCTGAGCATTGTGTTTTTTAATTGGGCCTATTTTAAGGCCATCAACCTGATGTCCATTTCGTTGGCCGTCATGTTGCTTTATACCTCTCCGGCATTCGTAGCCATTCTGTCAGCCATTTTTCTAAAAGAGAAGTTGACGAAACGGAAAATATCAGCGGTAGCCGCCACCATTTCAGGATGTGCGGTCATCGCATTATCCGGGAGCGGAGCAGGGGATTCATGGTCCGTAGCCGGATTTGCAATCGGCCTTTGTTCCGGCCTGGGCTATGCCCTCTATACGATCTTCGGCAAATTGGCTTTGAGGGATTATGACACGTTATCCATTACCTTCTATACGTTTTTTATCGCCACCGCCTTCATGCTGCCGATCTTTCCTTTTTGGACAAAAGCAGCGGACATGCCGATGGAGGCTTGGCTATACATGATCGGTCTGGGTCTGTTGCCGACAGTCCTGTCCTTTTTGCTGTATACAACAGGCTTGAAGAATATTGAAAGCAGTACTGCTTCGATCTTGGCCACAGTGGAGCCGGTGGCAGCAGTATTGGTGGGGATGGCGCTCTTTCAGGAAAAGCTGCTTGGCGGACAGGTGATCGGTGCTTTGCTTATTCTTTCGTCCATTTTGATCATTAGCGGCGTGCGCAAAAAAAACTTGAAGAAAATAGCTGCATAAAAAAGCCATGCCTGGCTGAGTGCCCGGCATGGCTTTTCCATTTTATTTGGTTAAACTCCAGCAGGCACTTTTTGGACGACTTTTGCGAAACCTTTCACTTGTTCCATAAAATCGTTGAACTGCGGTATGTCCATTTGCTGTGCAGAGTCTGATAATGCTACGGCCGGATCCGGATGGACCTCTGCCATAACGGCATCCGCACCGATGGCGATGGCAGCTTTGGCAGCAGGAAGGAGAAGGTCTTTCCGTCCGGTCGAATGTGTTACATCCACGACTACTGGCAAATGTGTTTCTTTCTTGAGAATCGGCACCGCAGAAATATCTAGTGTGTTCCTCGTAGCTTTTTCATATGTCCTGATTCCGCGTTCACATAAAATAATCTGATCATTCCCTTGAGCAAGAATATATTCGGCGGCATACATAAATTCTTCAATTGTGGCAGAAAGACCGCGCTTCAACAACACTGGCTTCCGCACTGCACCCGCCACTTTGAGGAGTTCAAAATTTTGCATGTTCCTTGCTCCAATTTGAATGACATCTACATAATCAAGAGCCGTTTCGATATCATTTGGATTCAGAATCTCACTGATGACGGACAAGCCTTCCTCATCGGCAACTTGCCTCAATATCTTCAAACCGTCTAAACCAAGACCCTGGAAATCATATGGAGATGTCCTTGGTTTGTAAGCTCCTCCGCGCATGAGAGTAAGCCCTTGTTTCTTCATGGCCTGTGCCACCGATTTTACTTGATCGTAGCTTTCGACTGCACACGGCCCCATGATGAAGTGTGTGGCGCCGTCGCCAATGTGCTCCCCATTTACGGACACAACAGTATCTTCAGGCTTCTTCTTCCTGGAAACAAGCAGCGCTTTACGGTTATCATCTTCCTGAAGTTCCAGGCTGGCTTTGAAAATTTGCTTGAAAATGTGCTGAACGGTGGAAGTATCAAATGGGCCTTCGTTATGGTCAGCAAGAAGATTTAACAGCTTGCGCTCCTGGACAGGATCAAATCGCTTAACACCCTGCATTTCTTTTAATTTGCCGATCTCCTGAGCGATCCGGCCCCGTTCATTCAATAATTCAAGCATTTTTAATGTTGTTTTTTCAATCTCTGCTCGCAGCAATTCAAGTTCTGACAACGGTTAGCCCTCCTTGAGTTCTCTTGTTTTTGGCGTTGGAGCTAAAATGTTCAAACATAACAACTTTAAGGCTTCAACGCTGTAAAGCATGTGTGTTATAATTTTTGTTGATAGCTCAACACATTAAACCCTTGCTGGAAGTTTGTCAAGAGGAAATGTTATAACTATTTGAATTTTTTGATTGAAATAAGATCATACGTTGCTGGGCAGGGCACTTTTTTGAAAAAATAAAAAAATGGGCTTTACATCCGGTAGGGCATGTGGTAAAAATTGATGTTAAATAACTCAAAATATAAGGCAATGACAGGACACAGTAGCGATTATTTCCCTGTACCCAAAGAGAGCTGATGGCTGGTGCAAATCAGCACAAAGATAATCGTGAATTACTTCCTCGAGCTTCTTTTAAGAACGTTTGGGCTGTCCAGACCAGTAAGAAAAGACGGTAAGGCCGTTATCCGCAAGAGAGGTGGAAAAGCTTTTTTTCCACAATGAGGGTGGTACCGCGATTTAAATCGTCCCTGCTGCAAGCAGGGGCGATTTTTGTATTTTGTTATATAAACAGGAGGCATGATGATGAGATATTTAACCGCTGGCGAATCACACGGACCGCAATTGACGACAATTTTGGAAGGAGTGCCCGCAGGTCTGTACCTGACGGCTGACATGATAAATAATGAACTTGGCCGAAGGCAGAAAGGCTACGGCAGGGGAAGAAGAATGCAGATTGAAAAAGATCAGGTTGAAATTTTGAGCGGTGTCAGACATGGAATCACAACCGGCGCTCCCATTACCCTGGTTGTACACAATGATGATTATAAACATTGGACCAAAATCATGGGAGCTGCTCCCATCACTGAGGAGGAGCAGCAGGATGTGAAACGCAAAATCACCCGTCCGAGACCGGGACACGCCGATTTAAATGGTGCCTTAAAATACGGCCACCGTGATATGAGAAATGTGCTTGAACGTTCCTCTGCAAGGGAGACTACAGTTCGCGTAGCTGCCGGGGCTGTTGCAAAAGCAATATTATCTGAACTGGGAGTAAAGGTGGCAGGGCACGTCCTTGAA
>DATBUB010000230.1:0-1650 GCA_036516555.1 Bacillaceae bacterium | reverse complement strand
TTTTATAGTGATACCGGATGGAAAAGATGATGCCCATGGCAAGCATGTTCCCCAAGAGCGCGCTTCCCCCATAGCTGATAAAAGGCAGAGGGATTCCGGTTATAGGGAGCAATCCAATGGTCATCCCGATGTTTTGGAATACATGGAATGTGATCATGGAAATGATCCCTGCACAAATATAGGAGTAAAAAGGATTTTTTGTCTCAAGGCCGATTCTTGTAATTTGATAAATCAGCATAAAAAACAAACTGACTACAATGCTGCCTCCAATAAAGCCAAACTCTTCCCCGATTGTGCTGAAAATGAAATCGGAGTGGCTCTCAGGCATATATACCTCCCTGTTGCCGAATCCTTTTCCGTTAGTCTGCCCCGATCCGATGGCCAGCAGTGATTTCACAAGCTGGAATCCTTCATCGGACTGGTATGTATAAGGATCCAGCCATGAATAGATGCGCTTAAACTGGTATTGCTTTACGCCAATGAACTTTAGCCAATCAGGATGCCAAATGGCGATGTACATGACCGTTCCGCCAAACAGTGCAACCGAAGAAAATATCGGAAGCAGCAGCTTCCATGTAATTCCTGATACAAGGACAATGCCTAGAAAAATGGCTACAAATACAAGGGACGTACCAAGGTCCGGCTGTTTCATGATAAAGGCAACCGGCACGGCAACGACCACGCCGATCTTAATGAATAGCCATAGGTCCGTTTTAATGGTTTTAAGTGAAAATTTCTGGTGGTGGTCCGTCACGACCCTTGCCAAAACAACAATGGTGAATACCTTCATCAGCTCTGAGGGCTGGATGGCCCCGGCTCCAGGGATGACAAACCAGCTTCGGGCCCCGTTTCTTATAGGGGTCAGCTTAGTTTCAGGTGCCAGAAACAAGATGATCAGGAGCAGCAAAACAAATCCATACGCGTACCATGATAATTTTTTCAGCTGGTCCGAATCAAACTGGATGACAACCGCAATCACAACCGTACCGATGACATACCACATGACCTGCTGCACCACAAAGTTATCAATATATTGCCCCGTTGTCTGGGAGCTGTAAATCGCAGCCAGGCTGACAATTGCCATCAGCATCAGCGTCAGCATAAGGCCGTAATCAATTTTAGAAATGTTTTTATTTTGAGAAGTCATCACTTCGTCTCCTCTTTATTTAAAATATCTTGGATGCGAAAAAAAACTGCACATGTCATCTTATCATTATACTGAATGGAGGGAAAGTTAAAAAGGAACAAATTATGACTAAATTTCTTTTTGGGAGCAATAAATTGTGCGAAGTGCTTTTTCCTTTTACAATATAGGGAGAAAGGAGGGATTGTCCTTGGAACCGATTAAAAGCAAGGAGCAATTTAACGAAATCATATCAGGAAGCAGCCCGGTCATTGTCAAGTTTGAAGCAGACTGGTGTCCGGACTGCAAGAGGATGGACATGTTCATTGATGATATTGTAGAAAGCAACCAGCAATACACATGGTACGAGCTGGATCGCGATGAGCTGCCCGAAATCGCCGAAACATACGAGGTCATGGGAATCCCCAGCCTTCTGATATTTCAGGACGGAAAGAAGATCGCTCATCTCCACAGCGCCAACGCCAAATCTCCTGAGCAGGTGAATGGATTCTTGGAAAGTGTAAAAT
>DATBUB010000229.1:0-2145 GCA_036516555.1 Bacillaceae bacterium | reverse complement strand
AATGGGACCGGTCGAGGAATTGGAAGTAGTCGCTGTGGCAGAGTGCCAGCAAGATTTTGACACTGGAGAATTGAAGGTTACAGTAAAGCAGTATAACTAACAAAAAGCCCGGTCAATGCCGGGCTTTTTCTTATTTAATCGTGAATCCGCTGTATTCCGGTTTGACCACAATATTCATTTTTCCGAATTGACTTGTTTGAATGGTGTAAACATGTGGATTTGGATTGGCCAAGATTTTATACGACAGCCCACCAAACTTCTTTGGCCGCAACGGAACCTTGTTTGCATTCTTTTTGATCGGCTGAACCTTCGGGTCATAAATGGCCCATTGCTCTTGATCAGCGTGCAGGTACAATGTTTTTCCCACATTGTTCCCGCTGCCAGCTAACGACTCCAAGTAAGCCTTAGGATCCAGTGTGCTGTTCGCGGCGTTTGCAGTCCAGCCGTACGATGGGTTTGTCCCCTTCCTTACCTCGTAGTGCAAGTGTGAGCCGGTGACCTGCCCAGTTGCACCTTGATAACCCACAATCTGGTCCTTTGATACTTGCGCTCCGGCCTTCACTGCAACGCTGTCCAAATGAGCATACAAATGGCCACGACCATTGCTGTCTTTTATAAAGACAACAGTGCCGTAGCCTCCTAATCCTGTACCCGATTTCCCGGGACCGGCATATAAGACTTGCCCGCTGGCAAATGCATGTATGGGTGCCTTATGATTTCTTACCAGGTCAATACCCGCATGGAACACTTTCTTGCCGCTGCCAAATGGATCGTTACGATAACCGTAATTAGACGTTACTTTATATCCTTCAAATACCGTCATTTTCAAGTCCCCCTCATTTAGGTTCCAAATATCGTTTCGCAACTTCGCTGTCTTCCAATCCTCTTGTTGTTGGGTCTTGCACATGTGTCAATGTGGCCAGTACACCGAATACAGCATTAACCACAGCCAGCACCCAACCTTTGATTTCTTCAGTAAGCTGAAAATCAGTAAGCCCAATCGCATGAGCCCCCACAAGCAGCACTTCAACCAAAATAAAAAGCTGTGAGATGAATCCCACAACCCATAGACGGTTTTTTAATCTGACTTTCCAGTTGATCATATCTAGTCCTCCCCTATGAAAAGTTTTTAATTATCACAGCAAGTATTCCAGTCCCGCCGGCCAGTACCACGGAAACCTTACCGATTATTTCCCATATTTGTTTTTTGCGATCTATTTTAGCTTGAGATTCTTTCTTTTTGCGTTCCGTTTCGGCTTTTGATTCACGTTCATCTTTACCTAACACGTGATCAAGCAGTTTAGCGGACAAATCCTTGTTTTCGTTCATAATTTCCCTGTTAAGCTGCCCTTCTTTAATCATTGTTAATTCCAGTTCCTTTTGACCCTTTTCCAGTGAAACCTGTCCGCTTTGTACGGTCATTAAATCGTTTTTAATGGCTGCAACCTCTTGTTGGAATTGAGCCTGAACGCTTTCAACTTTATCAAGACGCGGCAATATGTTGCCTTTTATCACCTCGTCATGTTCATGCACCTTCTTTTCCATATCCTTCGCCTCCATAAGTACCTCCCCACTCCAGACTCATTTTTCCCCAACAAAAAAAAGCCGCCAGGTATAGGCGACTTAGCTTTCTTCTTTATTTAATTCTTTTTCAGCTCGATCTTTAAAGTGTTCATAGTGATCAGTTCCAAATGTGCTAAACATCATGTTTAGCGTGTAATCCAATTCGGTTCCCCTCTTATCGAGTGGCTTATTCATATAAAAATCATGAATTGTTTGAACTTCTTCTTGTGTTAATGATCTATTTTCACTTTTGGCCGTTTCCATCATGTTGTATATTTTCTGATCTTCACTGACTGGTTCAGATTGCTCTGTTGAGTTACAAGCTGCCAACACTAACATTACCGCTAACATTGCAATGATTATCTTTTTCAAAATAACTACCTCCCACAGTAGTAGCACCCATTTTAAGTATTTAGGAACAAGGATGTGGGTACATCCCTTTCGGCCGTACGTGCCTAGTTCCTACCTGAAAGGTAGCACAAACAGGATAATATTGTCAAACTGATTCGTCCGACAATATTTTCGCATGTGCAATTTCTATTCGGGAAAACAATTGATCACCAATGGCTACCACTATATTTT
>DATBUB010000228.1:0-2414 GCA_036516555.1 Bacillaceae bacterium | reverse complement strand
ATGAGTAAGCTCATAAAGTTACGTTGGCTCATGATCCGAAGATCATGATAAATATTGTTTGTTGACGCTTGTTTGTTTAGTTTTCAAAGAACAATGTCACCACTCAACCGACTCCTTTTATGTGTTAAAAACACTCCGGAGCAGAAGCGGCTGTCGCTCAAAGGCGACTTTTCTATATTACCAGGTTAACGACCTGGCGTCAACAAGTTTTTTTAATTATTTTCTTGTTGGCTGGCTGCCCTCGCAGCAACATTTATTAATATAGCACCTTTAATTAAGCCTTGCAACACTTTTTTTCGTTACTGAAATTATTATACGAAAGATCCTATTACCAAGTCTGCTTCTCTTTCCCAGCTAATATGGATTTCGTTCCTGTAGTTATAAACAGCCCATCAATAAGCTCTGCCGCATCCCCTTCCTTTCACCAGCAAACAAATCAGCTATCCCTTACAGCAAAGCCCCCTTTACTTCACCCCTATTTTTGCAAGAAAAAACGCCCGCTTCCAAAGTTGGAAACTGGCGCTATGACTTTTATCTATGTCTCATTAACGGGAACAGCAGAACATCTCTAATGGAAGGAGAGTTGGTCAGGAGCATAACAAGCCTGTCGATCCCAATCCCCAATCCGCCTGTTGGCGGCATTCCGTATTCCAACGCCTCGATGAAGTCCTCATCCATTTCATGGGCTTCATCATTTCCTTGCTCGCGTTCCTTCAATTGTGCCTCAAAACGCTCCCTCTGGTCAATCGGGTCATTCAGCTCTGTGAATGCGTTAGCGTGTTCGCGCGCAACGATGAACAATTCAAAACGGTCAGTAAAGCGCGGGTCTTTTTCGTTCTTTTTAGCAAGAGGAGAGATTTCAACCGGATGCCCAAAAATGAAGGTTGGCTGAATCAGTTTCTCTTCCACTTTTTGCTCAAAGAACTCATTGACGATATGGCCGTATGTCATATGCTCGGTAATTTCGATTCCATGTTCCTTTGCAAGAGCCCGGGCTTCTTCGTCCGTCATCTCTTTCCAGAAATCTACCCCAGTATGTTCCTTAACAGCATCGACCATATGGAGCCTCTTCCATTCAGGTTCGAGGTTAACCTCATACTCACCGTATTGGATGACAGTTGTGCCTAGTACTTCTCGCGCTACATGGGCAATAACCTGCTCGGTCAGTGACATGATATCCTCGTAGTCGGCATACGCTTCATACAGCTCAATCATAGTAAATTCCGGGTTATGCCTGGTCGAAACGCCTTCGTTACGGAAGACGCGGCCAATTTCATAAACTTTCTCTAATCCGCCAACAATCAGCCTCTTCAAATGGAGTTCAATCGCAATCCTCATAAACAGTTCCATATCAAGCGCATTATGATGAGTAACGAACGGACGCGCTGAGGCACCGCCCGCAATTGAATGCATCATCGGTGTTTCCACTTCAAGAAATCCTTGATTATCCAAATAGCGGCGCATTGACTGCAGGATAAGGCTGCGCATAATGAACGTCGCCTTGCTTTCATCGCTCATGATTAAATCCAGATAACGCTGGCGGTAACGCTGTTCAACATCCTTCAGCCCATGGAATTTATCAGGCAGCGGACGGAGGGCTTTTGTCAGGAACGTATAGTCCGTGACCTTGATCGACAGTTCGCCTACCTGCGTTTTGAAAAGGGTGCCTGTTACCCCGACAATATCGCCGAGATCGGAAGAAGTGAACAATTCATATTGATCTTCCCCAACTTCATCTTTACGGACATAAATTTGGATTTGGCCGGTCAGATCTTTAATATGGGCAAAACCCGCTTTACCTTTACCGCGCTTTGTCATAATCCTACCCGCCAGTGAAACGGAGACCTCTTTTGCCTCAAGCTCTTCTTTCTCAAGGTTATTATAGGTTTCAATCAGCTCTTTGGCATTGGCATTGCGAGTGAACTTTTTGCCAAAAGGATCAATACCCTTTTGCCGCATTTCATTCATTTTTTCACGCCTGACCAGGAGCTGGTCATTTAATTCCTCATGATTCATTCTTTTTCAACTCCCCATTTATATAGTGCGGTATGTATTCGCACGCTAATCGTAATGGTAAACGCCTACTTGCAGTTTAGACAATTTTGCATAAAAAGAGACATCAGTATCATTGTACACAAACTTTCAGGAAGGCACATAATAAAATCTCTAAAAATACAACAAAGACTGCCAGTTTTTTTCTGGCAGCCTTCATAGTATATCATCAATCAAGGATTTTGGCTAAATGGTGTCAGCCTGAAGAGCTATCCGACGATGACCTGGCTCTCCATTTCTTCCGCTGCAGCGGCAAGAGTGTTCAAAAGGGAGACAAGCTCATCCCTCGTATTGCACTCATTGACAGCATTGCGCGCTTTCCCATTTCCTTTGATCCCTTTCAAATACCAAGCCGCATGTTT
>DATBUB010000227.1:0-8955 GCA_036516555.1 Bacillaceae bacterium | reverse complement strand
TATATTTTTTGGAAGTGAGCAAAACGAGGGCTTTAATAATGAATTAAACCAGTTCATTAACAATGCAATCATACCGGAAGCAGAAAAAGTCCAACTAAAATGGTTTGAAGGGGTCGGGAATCACGAAAAATGGAATAAGATTATTGAAAGAGTTTTTGAACATCGTAAATTAGAGCGTTGGAATCAAAGGGTTTATATCTTACATAAGGGTGATTATAAAGGTAATGATGAACCTGTAATTGGACCAGGATATAAGGTTGTTAAAATCTGTAATACTCTCTTTGAAAACAAAAATAACGCAATAAAAAACATTGAATTTTTACAATCAAAAATATTAGAGTTTTGGCCCTCACCTGAGAGTTTCTTTAATAATGGAATTGGTTATTGTATTGTTTATAAAAATGAAATTGTCAGTGTTTGTTTTTCAGGTTTTGTCGTTGGAAATGTACACTGCATAGATATTGAAACATTAGATACTCATCAGGGGAAAAAATTAGCTCAAGGGGTAGCTCACAGTTTTGTTAAAGATTGTTTGGAGAATAACATGGTTCCGTATTGGGATTGTATGGAACTGAATAAGCCCTCTATTGCAGTCGCAGAGAATATTGGATTCAGAAATTTATTTAACTATGTTGGATTTTATTTTTCACTTGAATTAGGCTGATGATCCTTGAATTGATTATGTCGCAACCGGGCGCGATTACGGAAGATCAAGAAGGGCGGCATGTGCTGCCCTTCTTTTCTTTTTTCTTCAGCCAACCGTGAAACGTGTGTAGAAGAAAGGGCGTTGACATAAGGCCAGCACTCGAACCCTCCTTGCGCTGAAACAAACCCACGTCTGAAAAGAATTCCTATTGTTCAACAAATGGTGCATTATACTTGAAGATGATCAGTGAGAGGTTTCTAATGAATGGGTCATGAATTAAAGAATCAATTAGAAATCTTAAATAAATCTATTTTATAACAAAACTCTCTCGATAATTCATTTGAAGTTATTGAGGAAATTGAGGGGCTTGAAGAGTCTGTTGAGGCTGTTGAACCCATTTTTAAGCTCGTTCACCAGGCCCATTAGTACATTTTATTGAGCAGTTTTACGGCCAAGGTTACGAAGAAAAGCTAGTTCAATCAATACAAAGGTTCCCGACCTCTTATACTGTATGGATACTAAATAGATAAATAAATGGGAGTAAGGCAGTAAAATGAATTACTACATAAATGAATTATAAAATGTCCTGATATCACATAGTGTCAGTAATGAATGGAGATCTGCTGCAAAAAGAATTCTTATTTTTCATATTTGATTAATTAACTATTTAGTGGGCCAATCCAAGAAGGTTACCATATGTATTGCAGAAGTCTTATTAGTTGAATAACAAATGATTAAATGATTTTTCACGAAAACAGACTGACAAAAAGAAGATACCCTGCATGGATACCTTCTCTCTGCCTTATATCAGCTTGAATCCGCTGACCAAAATGACAAGTGCCATGATGGCCCTGAGAGGTTTGGCCGGAAGCTTGGAGGAGACGGTGCTCCCCATGATGACTCCCGGTATGGATCCGAGCAATAAGTTTATCACGAGCATATAATTCACATTGCCGATTCCGGCATGCATGAGTCCGGCTGCAGTGGCCAGGAAGAAGGCGTGTGCAATGTCTGTTCCCACCAGCTCTGATGGCCGCATTCTGTAAAGGTACAGCATGGCCAGCGCAAACAGCGATCCGGAACCGATAGAGGTCAGGCCAACGATAAAGCCCAATACGGCACCGATGGTAATCGTAAGCCCCCTCTTTTCATGTAAGGGTTTGGATTGCAGTTTTGACTCAAATTTATCTTTATGGAATGTCTTGAAAAGCGTCGCCAGTGCAACCAGGATGAGGGCATAGCCCAATGCGTGCTTGATTACTTCCTCCTGATTATTGAAAAAAGAATCAAAGAGCCGCAGCACCCCCACGGCACAAATGGCACTCGGAATACTTCCGATCGCCAGATACTTGACGAGTGTAAAATTTATCGTTTTTTGCCTCCAATGCTGAACCGAGCCGAAAAACTTCGTAATTGAGTTATAAAGAAGATCGGTCCCTACGGCGACAGAAGGGCTGATCCCCAGCAAAACCAAGACAGGCGTCAACAGGGCTGCGCCTCCGACACCCGTCAAACCGACCAAAAATCCGACCAAAAGCCCCATTACGATCATGCCAATACTCATTAAGCGCACTCCCCAGAAAAGCCTTTAATCTTTATCTGCATTCTTAACCCAAATTAT
The DNA here is from genome assembly GCA_036516555.1 of Bacillaceae bacterium. Lineage (GTDB taxonomy): Bacteria > Bacillota > Bacilli > Bacillales > Bacillaceae_C > DATBUB01. Next base: position 6,688 of record DATBUB010000227.1, on the reverse strand, counting down.
GTAGCTTTTTTCTGCTTTGTGCCCTAATGTCAGACTCTCCATGAAAATTGGGTAAATGTCTTGGTTGGCGGGTAGGGTCTTTTCTTGCCCTTGCCCTGAATGGATTGTGGAGAAGGAAGGGACGTCACCGGCGACGGTAATCATGGGATTGGTTTATGTTGTGAAATCTGATTTTGTTTAGGAGTTGCCTGGGAAACCATGTCGAGTCTTTTAGCTTTGGATTGAGAAGCGGTAATTAGACTCAATCTTCGTTTTGGTCTTGTTTCGGAGCCCTATTGGCGACTACAGATTAGTTACTCGCGATTGTTGAGCCGTTACTCGCGAATATCACATTAATACTCGCGATCATTACCATAATACTCGCGATTATCTTTTGAACAGCCCTAATTCGCCTTCCCTATTCGCGATTCCAGGTATTTTACTCGCGATTGTTCAAACGTTACTCGCGATTCCAAGGTACATACTCGCAATTGTAAGGTAAATACTCGTGATTCTAACCGGAATACTCGCGATTGCCCTCTTTCCGGGATCCATAAAAAAGGCTGCCCCCAATAGGGAACAGCTTTGTATACATTTTCACTCACCATTATCTCTTCCCATTTCAATCCATCGCCATGTCCCCATTCAAAGCTCACTCAAGCCCCTGTCCACACTTCTATTTCTGGTCTCCCTTCTCCTCTTCGTTCAGCTCAATTTTTTTGCAGCCAACATACAGGCAGGAAAGTATATCAATATCTTCTCCCGCTTTGGCCAGTCCCTTCATATATGGCCGGACCAGATCTTTGAAGTCTGCGCCGACTTCTTCCTCTTCCAAAATCCCGTATACGTAAATCTTTTTTTCATTAAATAGGATGGCCAAATTTCCGACTGCCTTTTCTTCGCTGTCAACGATGTTCAACAGTTGGTATTCCGGGGTGATGACCTCGGGTGAAAAGTATATTTGCAAACCGATCGTCTCCTTTACGTAAAGGTTAATTTTTCGAACAGCGTGTCATTTCCTTTAGAAGGCTCTTTTTTCGCCACGTGGATAAGCATCATGCTCAGCAGTGCAACAATAAGGGTCAGCCCGGCCGTGGATAAAAACATGCCGGTCCGCGACCATTCCATCAGCGCGGTATATACCGGCGGCCCAATGGCAACGCCCAAAAAACGTACCGATCCATACAATGAAGTAACGAAGCCCCTTCGTGCTGCAGGGACCGAACCGGTGATGAAGCTGTTGATGCAGGGCAGCACCAAGCCCGTTCCAACGCTGCTGACAACCAGAACCGCAAAGAAAGGAATCAAGTTTTCAAAAAAGACGAGGGACGCGAAAGAGGCAGTCATCATGAGAAGACCCAGCACGATCAGCCTTTTCATCAGCCTCATATTCTTTCCGATTTTACTCCCGGTTATATAGGATGTGGTGGTCATGAACAGCAGGGGGATGGCCAAAATGCCCCCTTTTAGGACACCGTCAATTTGGTGCTCCGTTTCAAGGATATCGGAAATATAGAACAGGATTCCAAACAGGGTGAAGAGGCAAGTCGCACCCGTCAAATAAGCCACAAACAGCCAGCGGCCCTCAGACTTAAAGACGGAAACCAAGCCCTTTACATATTTTCCAACCGGAGGGGGCTCTTTTTTCTTTTTACCTTCCCGGATGAAGAAAATCGCCAGCAACACGGAGACCAGACAAAAAATCGGGAACGCCCAAAAGGCCGCGTACCAGATGATCAAGGCGAGCAGGGAGCCGATGATGGGGCTGATGACTTTTCCAAAACCATTGGATGCCTCCACAATTCCAAGCACCTTGCTCTGTTCTCCTCCCTTAAACAGGTCTCCGGTAAGTGCCATTGCAATGGGAGCAGTTCCGGCTGCCCCGATTCCCTGCATGATCCGCCCCGCCAGAATCCATGTATAGGCATTGTCAAACCAAGCCGCCGCAGCTCCTGCCAGGATTCCTCCGCTTCCATACAAGATGAGGGCCGGTATAATGATGGCTTTCCGCGAAAAGCGGTCCGATAAATAACCCAATACTGGAATGGATATGGCGGCTGCAATTGAAAAGACGGTGATCACCAGACTCACCTGGAATTGTGAAATGTCCAGTTCCTTCTTCATTTGCGGCAGCACCGGAATCAGCATGGAGTTCCCCAGTACGAGAATAAGCGGGATTGAGCCAATCGCTAAAATCGCCAGGCCTTTATTTTTTTGCTTTGGCAAAGAGAGTCCCTCCCTAAGTGAAAGAATAAATCTTTTCCTATTGTTTGAATGAGAAATGGATTTTATACAAAGGACAGGAGCCTATTTCCCCTGGTAAAAGCCCAATATTTACACCTTCGCCCATAAGATGAATAGTCTATCCTAGAAAACAGAGGAGGCGCTTTCCCCATGGATTTTTTAGAATTGCCGAAGCGTACAGCTGGTAAAAGGACATATGGAGTGACATCGGTTGTGGATTTCGGAACTCCAATCGGCGAATTGGAGCATATATTGCGTGATTACAGCCGCTATATCGATATTGCGAAAATTGGAATAGGTTCAGCATATGTTACACCCAATTTACAGGAAAAAGTCGACCTTTATAAAAAATACAGCATTAAACCTTATTGCGGAGGGACCTTATTTGAAAAATGCCACCATCAACAAAAAGTCCCCGAGTATACGGCTTTTCTAAAGCGGTTCGGCATTGACCGGATAGAGATTTCCAACGGAACTTTGGATATTCCGCTGGATGAAAGACTGAAGCTGGTTCAAGAGCTAAAAAAAGATTTTCATGTCATTGCTGAAGTAGGATCGAAAGATGGAAGCAGGGAAATGTCGGTATCTGAATGGGAAAACGAGATACGGCTCCTGCTGGAGGCCGGCTGTGAATATGTCATCACGGAAGGAAGAGACTCAGGAACCGCAGGAATTTATGAAAAAAGCGGAAGTGTCAGGGCTGGCCTGATTGAAGAACTGCTGGAGGACCTTGACAGCAAGCACATCATCTTTGAAGCACCCACACCAAAACATCAAATGTATTTCATCAATGCCGTTGGACCTAACGTCAACTTGGGGAATGTCAAACTTCAGGATGTCCTCATCCTTGAGGCCCAGCGCCAAAGCTTGAGATGTGAAACCTTTTACATGGAAGCAGATCGGGAATGCAGCTTACTGTCATAAGGCATCTCCCAACCGAATGGAATAAAAAAGGGTGGCTTCAGGGCAGGCGGGACATTCCGATCTTGCCTTTAACAGACAATCTTCGCAAGGACATCGCCGAACAAAAAGCTTTGCTCCGCGAACAAGAGCCCTTCGATCAAGTATTGGCCAGCACACTAAAGAGGACCAGACAGACAGCCGGGATTTACGGCTACCAAGCTGCAGAAGAACCATTGCTGGATGAGCTCGATTTCGGACCATTTGAAGGAAAATCCAGGGAAAAGCTTCTGAATGAACATGGTCCCATTTGGCTTGAAAATCCGAGGGAGCTTGTGTTGGGCGAGAGCATTGCGGACTTGGAAAACCGAATCAGCATATTTATAAAGAAAATGAAGCCATACAAGAAGGTGCTGGTATTTGGACATGGATCCTGGATCCGGGCTTTGCTGTCTTTTTACCGGCACGGCCATGTCAACAACATGAATATAGTCTCCTTCGCCAACAACGAATGCATGACATTGGACTGGAAGGACGACGGAAGCGGGGGATAGGAGGGCTGGCATGCTGACGTATGAACATTGGGATGATTCAGCGGTAGCCGCCATTTTAAAGGCACATCCGGATTATATGGATATTTTGAAATGGGCTTATCGCGAATACGGGGAGGAAATCGTGTATGCCTGCAGCTTTGGGGCGGAAGGGATGGTTCTGATCGACCTGATCGAAAAGGTGAAAAGCAAGGCCAAAATCATTTTCCTGGACACAGGGCTGCACTTCAAAGAAACGTATGAATTGATCGAGCGTGTAAAAGAACGGTATCCCACTTTGAGGATTGAATTGCTCTCTCCCGAGATTACGCTTGAGGAACAGGCAAAATGGTATGGGGAATCCTTATGGGAGACCAATCCTAATATGTGCTGCCATATCAGGAAAGTCGTCCCTTTACAGAAAGCGCTGAAAGAGACGACGGCCTGGATTTCGGGATTGAGGCGGGATCAGTCTCCGACGAGGAGCAAAACAGAGTATATAAATAAGGATATTAAATTTCAAAAGATAAAAGTGTGTCCGCTTATTCACTGGACCTGGGAGGATATCATGTCGTATATCCGCCTGAATAACCTGCCGTATAACACGCTGCATGACCGGGGTTACCCCAGCATCGGCTGCGCCCCTTGCACCCAGCAGGTGGCGGGGGAAGGGGACTCCCGGGCAGGACGCTGGGCGGGGCACAATAAATTAGAATGCGGGCTGCATGCGGCAGAAATGCAGCTAGGGAGGAATGAACAGTGAGTGGAAGTGTACCCCACGGAGGCAAATTGATCAATCGGATGAAATTGTACAGTTCCATTGATTATTCCCTTGATTATATAGAGCTTGACCAGATGGCATTGAGCGATTTGGAGCTGATCGCGAACGGCGCCTATAGTCCCCTTGAGGGATATATGGGGAAAGAAGATTATGATTCGGTTGTAAAACAAATGAGGCTTGCGGATGGAACCCCCTGGTCCTTGCCGATTACCCTGCCGGTGACAGAGAAGGCGGCAGCAGACTTGAACACAGGGAGGCTCGTTAACCTTGTTCATGAAGGCGCTGTTTATGGTGTGATGGAGGTCCGGGAACTCTACATGCCCGACAAACGGATGGAAGCGGAAATGGTGTACAGGACAACGGATATCGAGCACCCCGGCGTAAGAAAACTGATGGAGCGCCCAAGTCTGTATGCCGCCGGTCCAGTCACCATGATTCAACGCCCGAATAAAACCCAATTCGAAAGCGATTATTTGGATCCAGAGCAGACACGTGAAATGTTCCGGGAGCTCGGCTGGAAAACCGTCGTCGGATTCCAGACCCGCAATCCTGTTCACCGAGCGCATGAGTATATTCAAAAAACCGCATTGGAAACGGTAGATGGGCTGTTCCTGAATCCTCTTGTGGGAGAGACAAAAGCGGATGATATTCCAAGTGATATTCGGATGAAAAGCTATAAGGTGCTGCTCGAACATTACTATCCCAAGGACCGTGTGTTCCTGTCCGTTTTTCCGGCGGCCATGCGCTACGCTGGCCCAAGGGAAGCGATTTTCCATGCGATTGTCAGAAAAAACTTTGGCTGTACACATTTTATCGTGGGAAGAGATCATGCAGGAGTGGGGAACTACTACGGAACCTATGACGCCCAGAAGATTTTCAGCCATTTCCGGGAGGAAGAGCTGGGCATCAAGCCTCTGTTTTTTGAACATAGCTTTTACTGCAAAAAGTGCGGGAATATGGCATCAGAGAAAACCTGTCCGCACGGCCGTGAAGAACATGTCATCCTGTCAGGCACGAAGGTGAGGGGAATGCTTCAAAAAGGGGAGCAGCCGCCGAAAGAATTTAGCCGCCCGGAAGTGGTAGCAGTGCTGATTCAAGGGATGAAAGACGTATATATAAAAAATTAAAGGGTGTAGGCGATGGGAAATAGCAAACATATTACATGGCATGATGCGACTGTGACAAAAAAAGAACGCCAGCTCCTCAATGGGCATCAAAGCTGCGTTCTCTGGTTCACCGGCCTGTCGGGATCGGGAAAATCAACCTTGGCCAATGCGGTGGATCATGCCCTTTTCCAAAAGGACTGCAGGAGCTATGTGCTCGATGGAGATAACATTCGGCATGGGCTGAACAGTGATCTTCGATTCGCGGCGGAGGACCGGAAGGAAAACATCCGCAGGATCGGAGAGGTGGCAAAACTGTTCGTGGACAGCGGCCAAATCATTTCGTCTGCCTTTATTTCTCCGTTCCGGGAAGACCGCGAGCAGGTCCGATGCATGTTCGAACCGGGAGAATTTATTGAAATCTACTTGAATTGCCCCATTGATGTGTGTGAAGACCGCGATCCGAAAGGTTTATATAAAAAAGCGAGAAAAGGGGAAATCCCAGAGTTCACCGGTATCTCGTCACCTTACGAAATTCCGGTTGATCCGGAAATTATCATAGAAACAGATAGGATGTCCGTTGGGCAATCAGTTGAAAAAATCCTTCATTATTTAGAAGAGAGGGGTATACTCTAAATTGCCGAATATGCGGAAGATCCTCCATCGACGGGGATCTTCTTATCTTTTTCGCCAGTTTGCCGATAGGATGCTCAGCTTATAGAGTTTAAGGTCATAAATAAAATCGATGATGTTAGTTGAGAGGAACTGGCAAATGATGGCGAAAACCACAATTTTATAATCAATGATGAGGGCAGTTAATAAGAAGATGAGCAGATTGATGACCATCATCACTTTCCCGGGACTCCAGTGCTTATATTTAGCGATCATAAGGGCGGGAATGACCATACCTCCACTTGAAGCGCCCACGCGGATGAGGATGCCCACGCCGATTCCGAAGAATATGCTGCCCCCCAGCATATCGAGGATCAAATGCGTATGCGGAAGCGGAAGGTTGGAAGCTAAAAAGCTGACCGTGGTGGAAGTGGCGGCCACGGAAAGAATTGTTCGGAATGTCCATGTGTAACCGAAATAATTAAGAGCAAACAATAAAAATACCGCATTGGCGAGCCACAGGGAAAATCCGAGCGGCA
>DATBUB010000226.1:0-4486 GCA_036516555.1 Bacillaceae bacterium | reverse complement strand
AATACATCTGGATTTTCCCCTTTTTCCCTGAGGACGCGTCTTTGTTCCACCCCAAAACGATGCTGTTCATCCGTTATGACCAGACCAAGCCGGTGAAAGTTGACCTCATCCTGTATAAGGGCATGCGTGCCGATAATGATGTCTATTTCTCCTGATTGAAGCTGTTCTAGGATCATCCGGCGCTTTTTCCCCTTAACCGAACCGGTGAGCAATGCAATGTTTAGACCGGCTGGCTCCAACAAGTTTGCAAGAGACTCTGCATGCTGTTCGGCAAGGATTTCTGTAGGAACCATCAGAGCCCCCTGGTACCCGGCTGTCACGCTTGCATAGAGGGCGATGGCTGCCACAACCGTCTTCCCCGATCCCACATCCCCTTGAAGCAGGCGGTTCATTTTATAAGGACTTTTTAAATCTGCACAAATGTCATTGACCGCTTTTTTCTGTGCACTGGTCAAATCAAATGGCAAAGAAGAAATGAATGACTTCAGCTTTGCCAAATCATAATCCTGGCCGATTCCCCTGGATTGCTCCCTTTTGATTTTTCTGAACACGTTCATTTTCAGCTGAAAATAGAGGAATTCCTCATAAACAAACCTTCTTCTTGCCTGCTTCATGCTTTCTTCCGAATCAGGAAAATGCATGGCACGCAGCGCTTCCTCTTTGCCCATTAATTTATATTGAGTTCTCAAAGCTTTTGGCAAGGTTTCTTTAATATGTTCTCCATAATCATGAAAAGCCTGAGTGATGAATCTCCTCAAAGCCTTTACCGAGAGCTGGCCTTTGACCGGGTAGACCGGTTCAAAGTCGGCATCATGTGAATGCGGCCCCAATCTAAGGTCAGCCCCGGTGATTGTTTGCCTATGCTTGTCCCACTTTCCTGATACGGTAATGGTATCCTGGGGAGATATTTTTCCTTTTAAATATCCCCTATTGAAGAAAACGGCTTTGATCAAGTAGCGGCCGACAAGCAGGTGGATGGTGAGCCTGTTTTTTTTCTTCCCGTAATACATGAGAGAAGGTTCACTATGAACCTTCCCTTCGAGAGTTATCTTTTCATCATGTTCAACTTCTGCCAGATCACGGAGCCGCACATCATCATAGCGGTACGGAAGATGGCTAAGCAAATCTTCAATTGTTTGAATGCCAAGCTCGGCAAGGCTTGCAGCCGTTTCTTCACCCACACCCTTCAGTATTCCGACAGGCTGTTGCAGCGGGTCAGTCACGGTTTGCCGGCGCGATGCCAAATATTTTCGCTTCGAGCATGCGTCCGGTAGGCGTCGCAGCCAATCCTCCCTCAGCAGTTTCTCTTAAGGCGCTTGGCATTCTTTGCCCGATTTTAAACATGGCATCTATTACTTCATCACATGGAATGCGGCTCTTAATTCCTGCCAATGCCATATCGGCAGCTATCATGGCATTGGACGCTCCCATTGCGTTTCTTTTTACACATGGCACTTCCACGAGACCTGCTACAGGGTCGCATACAAGTCCAAGCATGTTTTTCAGTGTAATGGCCATGGCTTCCGCACATTGTGAAGGGGTTCCTCCCGCCATTTCCACGATGGCAGCAGCCGCCATTCCTGATGCAGATCCCACTTCAGCCTGGCACCCGCCGGCAGCTCCTGAAATGGATGCATTGTTCGCTACAACAAAACCAAATGCCCCGGAAGTAAAAAGGAATTTCACCATTTGTTCCCTTGTCGGGTTAAGGACTCTTTTGACGGCAAACAGCGTGCCCGGCACGACTCCTGCCGAACCTGCTGTCGGTGTTGCACATATGGTGCCCATGGCGGCATTCACCTCATTTGTTGCCACCGCCTTGCTCACTGCATCCAATATAATTTCCCCGGATAGGAAATTGCCTTTTTCAATATACTTTTGAAGGAGAACGGCGTCTCCTCCGGTCAAACCAGAGTGGGATGAGACCCCCTTAAGGCCTCTCTCCACCGCTTCTTCCATGACCGTCAGATTTTTGTCCATTTGGCCGAGCACTTCCTCCCTCGACCGGTTGGTGACTCCCATTTCCTGTTCAATCATGATGTCAGAAATTTTTTTATTTTGGCTTTCAGCCATTTCTACCAATTCGGCTACATTTCGAAACATAGCTGACCCTCCTATTATGACGGGGATATTCAGTCTGGCAATATCTTAATCAACGACTCTGGCGACCTGTGTAATGTTTGGAAGCCGTCTGATTTCTTCCAGGATTTCCTCACTGATATTTTGATCGACTTCAATGGTCATCAGTGCCATCTTCCCTTTCTCTTTCCTTGAAACTTCCATATGGCCTATGTTGATTTCATGGCCGCTCAAAATGTTTGAAACAGCGGCAATCGCACCGTGGCGGTCATCGTGAACGACCAATATGGCGGGATGATGGCCAGAAAGCCTGAGATGGAATCCGTTCAGCTCTGTTATTTCAATTTTTCCTCCACCGATAGAAATGCCAACCAGCTCCATTTCCCCCTGGTCATCGCCTATGGTGATACGGGCTGTGTTCGGGTGCTCGGCGTTAGCGCTTTCTTCAATAAATGTTACAGAGATGCCTTTTTCTTTTGCAATATTCAAGGCCTCGATGATCCGTTCATCAAACGTATCAAAATCCAACAAGCCACCCACGATGGCCACATCTGTTCCATGGCCTTTATAGGTCTTGGCAAATGACTCGTAAAAAGAAATCCTTGCCCATTTTGGCTCTCTCCCAAACAGGCTCCTGGCAACCCTTCCAATCCTTGCAGCCCCGGCGGTATGGGAACTTGACGGACCTATCATGACTGGCCCGATAATATCGAATACACTTTTGTATTTCATCGGCGCAAGCACCCCTTCATTATTTCAAGTATGTTCTCATACAAATAGAAGGGGCAGCCCCTTCTATTATTAACCAATCCTTTTGCTGTAATGACCTATCCCAACATCCATGGTTTGTTTGTTGCGTCACAGGATCATTTACTGCTATTCCACCGAAAAAATATATTGGTACAGCGGTTGTTTCCCGTTATGGACTTCCACCTCAATATCCTCATATTGCTCATTAATATGGGACACGAGCCTGTCCAGCTCCTCCTTGGAAGTCTCCTCTCCGTACAAAATAGTGAGGATTTCAGCATCCTCATCGATCATTTCGCCCAGGAGTCCTGAAGCCGCGCCAAACAGTTCCTTGTCTGTTACGGCGATCTTGCCGTCCAACAAACCCATATAATCATCTTTTTCTATACTCATGCCGTCAATATTTGTATCCCTGACAGCATATGTGACTTGGCCAGATTTGACTTCCGCCATGGCACTTTTCATCGTTTCGCCATTTTTTTCAAGGGATAGCGACGGATTGAAAGCTAGAACTGCCGCCATTCCTTGCGGCACGGAACGTGTCGGAACGACAATTACGTCTTCTTCAGCAACCTCGGACGCCTGTTCAGCCGCCATGATGATGTTTTTATTGTTTGGCAAAAGGATGATCTTTTCAGCATGAACCTCTTTGATCGCATTGACAATGTCTTCAGTGCTTGGATTCATCGTTTGTCCGCCCTCTATAACGGCAGAAGCTCCTATGCTTTTGAATAAGTCGGCTATTCCATCACCCATGGATACAGCGATAATTCCATACTCCTGTTTTACCGCGGTTTTAGCCTTTGGAGCAGGTGCGGCATGGCTGTCACCGACAATGGAACTATGCTGTTCCCGCATATTCTCTATTTTCATGTGGATGAGGCTTCCATACTGCTGGCCATAGGACAGCACTTCTCCCGGCTGCTCGGAATGTATATGGACTTTTGCCACTTCATCGTCGGCAATTACCAGGAGCGAGTCCCCATAGGCATCCAGGTCATTCCGGAAATCCTCTTCATTAAATTCCTTTTTGCTGTCCTCAAAACGGACCATGAACTCGGTACAGTAACCATAAACAATGTCCTCTGTGTTCATGAACCCTTGTATACTTTGGTGATGCTGGGCATTGACCAGCTCGTCCATCGTAGGACCATATTCCATCGCATCGGGGAGTTCTTCTCCCTTAAGAACCGCAAGGAAACCTTCATAAACGAATACCAGTCCCTGCCCTCCGCTGTCAACTACTCCCACTTCCTTCAATACCGGCAGCAAATTGGGCGTGCGGTCCAATGAAGCTTTAGCCTCTTTCAGCAGCTCTTCCATGACACGGATAATGTCCGTTTCTTTTTTTGCAGTTTGGACTGCCTTTTTGGCGGCATCTTTAGCTACTGTAAGGATGGTTCCTTCAACAGGTTTCATTACAGCCTTGTACGCAGTATTTACTCCAGCTTCAAAAGCATGTGCAAACTCCTGGCTGTTCAAAGTTGAATTTGTTTCAATTTCCTTGGCGAATCCCCTGAACAATTGGGATAGGATAACCCCCGAATTGCCCCTTGCCCCCATCAAGAGGCCCTTGGCAAGGGCCCCAGCGACTTTCCCGATATGGTCCTGCCTGTTTTTTTGAACTTCCTTGGAACCGGAAGTCATGGACAGATTC
>DATBUB010000225.1:0-1967 GCA_036516555.1 Bacillaceae bacterium | reverse complement strand
TTTGAAGATTGTATGGTTCTCCATCTGCTTCGATGGAAGATTATCTTATTTCCACTGTTTTTCTTTATAGCCTTTTTCTTTGATTCCTTCGTTCGTTTCCTTGATGATGGCTTCGCCGCCTCGCTTCAGATACTCATCCACGAGTTTATCCCAGTCGGAAATCGGTCTTTGGCCGGCAATCATTTTCGCTTGCTCGTTCATCAGGAACTGCATCAAATCTGTGCCTTTTTCCTGATCTGTCTTGGAAACAACCCCATGGATCGGGTTGACATACAGCTTATTGGATTCAAACATATCCTGCAGCGAGTCAACCAGATTTTTCATCGGCTCCAGTGTATAATCATCCGCATAACGGACCTTTTGTCCTTCAGGCAAATGCCCGCGGTTATCCAGGAAGTACGTGGAAGGCGCCAGGCCGTCCGTTGAAAATTCAGGAACACGGACAGGAGTGCCATCTTCCATGTTATAGCCCACTCCCTCTTTCCCCCAGAAGAAATCGAAATCTTTGTTTTCCGGAGTCATTTCTTCTCTTGTATAGAACTTCTTGCCGAAATCAACCAGTTCAAGCGCACGGTAGATTTCCCCGTCATTTCCTTCTAATTTTGCGTTAAGTGCCATAATTCCCGAATAGCCAGATCCCATTGTAAATCCAATGGATCCATCAGGAGCTTTAAATGGAGGAATGGCAACCAGTTCTGCTTCCGGATCGATATCAAGCAAACCTTGCAAGTAAGGCTCGGACATTCCGGCGACACCGCCGATGAAGATTCCCGCTTTGCCGGAGTAAAACTCGGCATTTGTATCCTGCCAGTTAAGGACGGCAAAGTCTTTTGTCATGGCTCCTTTTGAATAAAGGTCTGAGAAGAAGCCAATCAATTCTTTTCTGCCTTCCGAAATAATTCCAGGAATGAAATCCCCATCTTTGTTTTTGTGATACCAGGCACTGAAGTCCCAATAAGTTCCCATGTTGAAGTTCGGGTTGATGTTTTCACCGATTGCGAGTCCATACGTATCTTTCTTGCCGTTTTTATCCGGATCATCGTTTGTGAATGCGATGGCAACTTCCTTCAATTCTTCATAGCTTGTCGGAATTTCCAGGCCCAAGTTATCAAGCCAGTCTTTACGGATGATAGGGGTTACAGGATACTCTTGCGAATATCTTGGAATTCCGTAAATTTTCCCATTCACCTTGAAGGCGTCGTAAATATGATCTGGAATGTTGCCCAATGTATCATAATGCTTCAAATAATCATCCAAAGGAAGGAATGCTCCCTCTGCCGCCCATTGATAGAACCTGGCATCATTTGGTTCAAACCCAATCAGGTCCGGCATGGATCCTGAAGCAACAATGGCAGAAGATTTCTCCACATAATCCCCCTGGGGAATAATTTCAGGTTTAAAATCGACATTAAACCGCTCGTTGATCATATCAAGACCTGGACTTTTCGACGGAGGCGGATCACCGAACCGGAATGTCATACCGGTAATTTCATATTTCTCAGAATGGTCGAATGGATCGACTTCCTTTTTGCTTCCTTTTTCTTCACTGCCTGTTTTTTTCGTCTCAGGTGAACAAGCTGCAAGCAGCAGTGATAAAATCAACATCATCATCAGCGTAATCTTACCTGTTTTCAAGATTATCCCCCCAGTATTGTAAATACATCTTTTTAAGCGCTTTCAGTCAAATGAAATGGTTCTCAGCCTTTTACCGATCCGAGCATCACCCCTTTAGCAAAATGTTTTTGCAGGAACGGATAGACAATCAAAATGGGCAGTGTCGCGAGCAAGATGGCTGCCATTTGGATCGTGACCGGAGGCGGCAGTGTTTCCAGCATCATCTCGTTAGCCCCCAAAGCTGCGTTAGGCTCGTTCACAATAACGATTTGCCTCAAGATGACCTGGATCGGCCATTTTGCAGGATCGCTTATGTAAAGAACTCCTGTAAAATAGCTGTTCCAATGGCTCAC
>DATBUB010000224.1:0-8158 GCA_036516555.1 Bacillaceae bacterium | reverse complement strand
TGCTCGCTATTCTTTAACAAGAGATTTGGACCCACAATTTTATATTACAGAATTCAACAACGTTGTTATTGGTTTAGAAAATTTCGTGCAGTTCTTTAATGATGTATTTAGAGATTTAGACAATATTTCATCTTATTTGTTAAACTTATTAGAACAAAGAAATGAACTTAAAGCTGAAATGGAATCTGAGTATCATTCAAATTTATAAATACAATTAATAAGTACAGCACCCTTCACTAAAATTGAAGGTGCTGTACTTATTTTCACAAAAACCTCACTTACTTATGATACGGTTCCCCTCTTATAATCCGAAAAGCCCTATAAACCTGCTCAACCAGTATCAGCCTCATCAGCTGATGCGGAAAGGTCATCTTGGAGAAGGACAAAGCTTCATCCGCCCGCTGCATGACCTCGCTGCTAAGACCCAGGGATCCGCCTATGACAAACACTATTTTACTTTTCCCATATGTAGCAAGATGATCGATCCGCTCAGCGAGCTGCTCGGAGGTTCTCATGCTGCCCTCGATGGCGAGGGCGATGACGTGGGCGTCGGGGTGGATTTTGGCGAGGATGCGCTCGCCCTCCTTGCGCTTGACCTGCTCCATTTCGGTGCCGCTCAGGATTTCTGGTGCCTTTTCGTCGGGGACCTCGATGATTTCGACTTTGGCGTAGGCGGAGAGGCGCTTGAGGTATTCATCGATGCCCTGTTTCAGGTATTTTTCTTTCAGCTTTCCCACTGTGACGACGGAAATATTCAAAATGTTTCCCCTCTTTCGTTACAAACAGATTACACACAGGTTACAAACAACTTATGCACAGAAATTATCCACATATCCACATTACTCATCCACATTTTGTGCGCGAATGTTAGTTCGCCACAATATATACAGCCGGCTTTTCGCAATATTCACAGCCTGTTGATAACTTGGCGTCCTCTTTCAGCTCCTCCAAAACGGGTGCCGTTTCGTGTTCATCCACGATGATATCCAATGCCAATTCGACATGTTCCCTGCAGCAATAAATCATGTGAAACCCTCTTCCTTCTAGGCTTTTCAGCCATTTCTCGTTGTCTCTATCTTCTCCTGCCGAAAGCATTTGACCCTCAGCAAAAAGTTCCTCTGAATGCGTGATTTTCCACGCCACTTATCCACAGCCTATTTTATCATTAAAACAAAAAGCGGGAAAGCTGATCCGCGCTTTCCCGCCTGGAGTTATCCACATTTACATCCTTGTTTCGTCCGTCAGTTTCAACGTGACTTCGTTTTCTTTGCCGCCTCTGTAATATTTCACCGTCATGGAGTCGCCGACTTTCTTCTTCGTATACAGGTACTTGCGCAGTTCCAGCACATCTCCCACCTTGTTGCCGTCAAGCTCCGTGATGACATCCAGCTCCTCGAGACCCGCTCTTGCAGCCGGCGTATTCGGCATCACCTGTTCAATCACGATGCCGTCTTTCACCTCTTCCGGCAGCTTCAGCGTTTCCTGCTGATGGTACGATGAAATTTCGCTTACATTCCGCAGAGTCACACCCATCGCCGGACGTTTCACTTCGCCGTATTTCTCCAGGTCCTCGATGATCGGGATGACGTAGTTGATCGGAATGGAGAATCCGATGCCCTCCACTGCCTGCTCGGCAATCTTCATCGAGTTGATGCCGATAACCTGTCCGGCGATATTGACGAGCGCACCTCCGCTGTTGCCCGGGTTGATCGCCGCATCCGTCTGGATGACCTCCGCATTCCAGTCCGGCACACCGTCACGGTTCACGTCCACCGGCACGGTCCGGTTGACACCCGAAATGATTCCCTGCGTCACAGACCCGGAGAACTGCAGGCCGAGCGGGTTCCCGATCGCCATGACCGGCTCCCCGATTTTCAGCGCATCCGAATCACCGAATTCCGTGATCATTTCATCCTTGATTCCTTTGGCGTCAATCTCCACCACGGCAAGGTCCGTCCACACATCGCTGCCCTGCAGCTTCGCCTTGACCTTCGTGCCGTCCTCCAGCGTCACCTCGAGCTGGGAAGCTCCCTCGACCACGTGATGGTTCGTGACGATAAACACCGTATCTCCCGCTTTTTTATAGATGACTCCGGACCCTACTCCCGCTTCCTGGCCCCCCTGTCCTTGCGACCAGAAGTTCGAGGTTTGGATGTTCGTGATGCCGACCACGCCTTTTCCGGCTTTGTCCACCGCTTTCGTGACATCGGTCGTCACATCAAGGGACACGTTTTTCGATGGGGCGTTTTGGCCATTGTTTCTTTCCACATTCGCCGTATTTGTATTTCCCTGATCCGTCCTCCCCATGATGGCCGGATAAAGCATCGCCACAAGCAGCGCGCCGATAATTCCCCCGATCAGTCCCGGAAGGAAGCCGGCTCCCCTGCGGCGGGGCTGGTAGCGGTTAGGGCTGTGATCATCGTAAAATCCCACTGTACACCATTCCTTTCTCTCGTTTCACAGATGCATTCCTTACAGTTTGCCTTTCCACCATATTATTATGTTGTCTATACATAAGAATAAAAATAAAAAGGAATGAAGACAAGCGTCATGTCTCCATTCCTTTCCTTTACCTTTGGAAAAATACCGGTAAACCTGCCCTCACACGGCCGTCAATTCGGTCGGGATGCACGGGTCGGTGTCGAACAGCCCGAACTGTGAGCCGACCGCCATTCCCTTTGCTTCCAGCGTCTGCGAAACACTCATCCTGGCCAGGTCCTTCATGTTGTTGTCCCGGCTGAGGTGAGCCAGGTAGATCCGCTTCGTCCGGTCGCCGATGACGTCACTCATCGCAAGAGCTGCATCTTCATTGGAAACATGTCCGACATCGCTTAATATTCTGCGTTTGACATTCCACGGATATCTGCCCATCCTGAGCATCTGTATATCATGATTGCTTTCAAACACGTACATCTCGGCGTTGGAGATCATCCCTTTCATCCGGTCGCTCACATAGCCGGTGTCCGTAATCAGGACCAGCTTTTTGCCGCCGGAATGAAAGATATAAAACATCGGCTCGGCCGCATCGTGGGATACGCCGAACGATTGGATGTCGAGTGAGCCGAAGGTCTTCACCGTCTCCGTGCCGAAGACGAATTTCTGCTCGGTCTCTATTTTTCCCACAAGCCCGTCCATCGCCTGCCATGTCCGCTCATTCGCATAGATGGGAAGCTTATATTTGCGGGCCATCACGCCAAGGCCCTTTATATGGTCGCTGTGTTCATGTGTCACGAGGATCCCGTCCAAATCGGCCGGCGAGCGCCCAATCTGTTCAAACAGGCCGTCGATCTGCTTGCAGCTCAAGCCCGCGTCGACCAGGAAAGAATGTTCTCCGTTCTCCACATAGATGGCGTTCCCGGAACTCCCGCTCGCGAGCACACTGAATTGCATGGTCATTCGTTTCACTCCATTGTATTTTTATCGCTGCCTGAGTTCGCCTGGATGATCTGTCCTTCAAAGGCGTTCACTAGCAGGCTCTCCCGTTCTCCGTCCCTGTCTACGACAAACCGCCAAACCGGCGTCAGCACCTGGGTGGCTTCCATATTGACGAGCGTGTAATAGCCGAGTTCCGTCTCGACGAACTTGCTGTTCGACTTGATGGCCCCCTGGTTGTACAGTGCCTCTAACGCCCTGATGGCCGGATAAACCTCTTCCTTTTCACTGATGGGCTCGATGGTATCAAGCATCGTCTGTTCGTAAGAGTCCGCCTTGCCTTCCTCATTCACATAAAACACGATGTGCGCGGCGATGTTCATGAAGAAAGGCTTGTCCTTAAATTCCTGATAGTAGGTGATCGTGCCCTCTTCTTCGTCAAACTCCCCGAGTGTATACTGATCCCCGTGCAGCATCTGGTTTTTCATAAAGCTCTCCAGCTCTGTAAAAGGGGGATGGGCAAAATCCACGCTGATCGGGTTCTTCAGTTCCCCGACGATGCTGGAGCCATCACCGATCTGCACCGTCTGATTCTTCAGCTGGGACACGTCTTTTTCCGTAAAAATTTTCGTATTGGCGCTTAAATATTGATCCTGCATCGTTTCTTTCGGCAGGTTCTTATACGTGATGCCATCGTTATTCAGTTTCTCTTCAAACGACAGATCCTTCCTCACCTCAAGCTGATTGGTCTGGAACTTATTGATGTATTGGGTCAAAAGGAAGACATCCAGGATCAGAAAGGCAATGATGAAAATGGTTTTGATCCTACTCCAATCCACGGTATCCCTCCTTTATCTCCTCTGGGGACATCCGCAGCCATGAACCGGCATAACGGTAATACCACGAAGGCTCCAAGACAAACACCTTTTGGCTGTCCGGGTCCTTGGAGAGCTTGTACCCGATCATCATATCCTCCAGCAGCTCCGGCTTGAACTCGGGATCGTTGATTTTCATGTAGTTCAGGGCATAGTTGAGCGCGTCTTCACCGGACGGCAGCTCAACCTCCGTCTGTCCAGGAAGGGCGATGTCAAGGCTGAAGTATGGCCTGCTGTATTGATAAATCTCGGTGATTCCCCAAATTTGCTCAATCTGTGCCATGCCCTGATCATTGAACACGGGATACCCGTCCATAAACAGGCGGAACACGGTTTTGCCCTTGTCCGCATCAAGGCCGAAGTACTGATAGTTGTCCGTCCAGCCGCTGTGCTCATTCACAAAGGTGATGCTTCTCCTGAGAAGGCTGCCGGGGGTTTCCATATGGCGCTCCTCCTGGTCCTGCCCGGGATTCACGTAAAAGATCATATTTGTATTATAGTCGACGTTCATCATGCTGAGGAAGTCCGTAAACTTCTCGCCGTCCGCCAATATATCTCTCCGCACCTTGCTCGGATCCTTGAACAGGGCATTTTGGAATTTCACCGGATCGATGTAATCCGAGTAAAATTTATATTTGGTCACGGATACGGTATCCGACGGAAGGTACATCGTCCGCTCATCGGGAAGCACGTAAGCCTTGTAATTGCTGTACTGGTTCAGGCTGCCCTCAATCTCCCTGACGAAAGTATTCAGCGCCTCCGCGTTGATATGGCTCTCATAAACCCTGCGCGTCTCGGTTGAGAGGAAGAACACAGAGGCATCCTCCTTGTTCCCGGAAGCGAGGTTGACGACAATCCGGTCAAACGTGTCGGCAGGCAAAACCTTCGTCTCAAAGTGAAGGACGCTCTTGTACAGATCAAACGGGACAAGGTCCGGGAAGCTGATGGTCACGCGGTTGTCCGCATGGGAAAGCTCCTGGATTTGCGCATCGTTTAAGCTCTTTGCTTCCCCGATGTCAAACAGGCTCCACTGGCTCATGTCGAGCAGCAGGTCATTGATCAGGTTGTCGTCAACGGTTCCGTAATGGACCCCGTCCACATGATACAAGATCCTTGCCGGCTTGATCAGATTCATGGGCTCCTGCTGATTCGAGATGGATACCTCATGATATTTATCAGGAAAAACATCGTATTTCGGCTGATATGTCCAAAGGGTCCATGTCAGCGCCCCGCTCGCGGCCACAAGCAAAAACAGCACCAATGATTTTACATTTTCATATTTCACGACCAATCATCCTCTTGTCCAGGATCATACGGCAGGGTGAAGAAAATCGTTGTTCCCTTGCCTTCCGCGCTTTTCGCCCAAATCTCGCCCCCGTGGGCGCCGATCATCTCCTTGGCGATGGCAAGGCCGAGTCCCGTGCCGCCAAGCTGCCTTGTCCTGGCTTTGTCTACACGGTAGAACCGGTCAAAAATCCTGTCGATATTTTCTTTCGGTATCCCGAGACCCTGGTCGCTGATGCTTACCTCAATTTTGCCTTCCAGCTCCCGGATGCGGAAGGTGACCCGGCCTCCTTCAGGTGAATATTTGATGGCGTTGGAGATGATGTTATCCAGCACCTGTGTCAGTTTATCTTCATCAATTTCCACGAAAATGGCCTGGTTCGGGAACTTGCGTTTAAAGACGATATCTTCTTTCTTCGACATTTCAAAACGGTCCACGATATGGCCGAAAAACTCTACGAAATTGACCCATGTCGGATCGATCTGGTAGTCCTTGCTGTCCATCTTGGACAGTTTGAGCAGGTCGTTGACGAGGCGGATCATCCGCTCAGTCTCATTCTGCGTGACGCTCAGGAAACGCGGTCCCAGATCCTGATCGGAAATGGCCCCGTCCGCCAAGGCTTCCAGGTAGCTTCGCATCGTGGTGAGCGGCGTGCGCAGCTCGTGCGACACATTCGCTACAAATTCGCGGCGTTCCGCTTCAATTTTCTCCTGTTCGGTAATGTCATGCAAGACGGCGATCAGCCCGTTCACAAACCCGGTTTCCCTTTGGATGACGGAAATGTTCGCCCGGAGAATATACGGTGCGTCCTTCGTGCTGTAGTCCAGGATGAGGGACTCATGCTCCTCGAGCAGGTCCTCGAACGTGTACTCATCCTCCAGGGAAAGGAGTTCCAGGAATGGCTGGGAAATGACTGTTTCACGTGAAACGTTCAGCATGTTGGCCGCCGGCTCATTGATGAGGATGACCCGGCCTTTCCGGTCGGTGGCAATAACGCCGTCCGTCATATAGGAAAGGACGGATGACAGCTTGCGCCTCTCCCCTTCGGTCATGGCCTGGGCTTCCTGCAGCTTCTTCGTCAGGTTATTGAAGGAATAGGCGAGCTGGCCGATCTCGTCCTGCCCGTATACCTTGACCTTTCGGGAAAAGTTCCCTTTCGCCATCGCGGTGGCCTGTCTACGCATATCCGTGATCGGCCTGGTGATCATCCTCGCCAGCACAATTCCGAGCACCGCGGTGATCAGCATTGCAATCGCGGTTCCCGTGATGAAAATGTTGTTGATTTCGTCCATTTGGTCAAACACGGTTTCGATTTTGGCGACGAGGTAAATCGCCCCAACGACGTCACCGCCCGACTTGATCGGGGACGTGAGCACCCAAATCCGGTCGCCCGTTTTCCGGTCCACGAAAATCTTCTCTTCTTTTTCCTCAAGAGACAGTGTCCTCTTCACCATGACATCGGTCGTTTTCTGGCCGACAATCCCCTGGTTCCCCGGCTCCGATGTCCCGAGGATCAGGCTGCGGCTGTTGATGATCCGCACTTCCAGTATGTCGGAAGAAGAGAAGTCAAACAGAAGCTTCTTCACTTCCTCCTCCAGCGGCGGAAGGTCTTCACCCGTACGGTCCTTTATGATTTCCTCCCCCAAATTGTACTCCAGGAGCGGGAGCCGCCCTTCAATGGAGCTTTGGAAGTTCCGGATGAGCCGGTCCTCCAGCTTGCCGACGAAATATACGCCGATGATCTGCATGGCGATCATGATGAGGAGCACATAGATGATCACAAACTTGACGTGTATGGACCTGAAAAAATTGACTTTTTGCATGCGAATTACTCCTGTTCAGGTGTACGCAAGTAATAGCCTACTCCCCTTCTGGTCACGATCCATGTCGGATGGCTCGGATTGTCTTCGATTTTCTCGCGGAGACGCCTTACCGTCACATCGACGGTGCGCACATCCCCGAAGTAATCATAGCCCCAGACGGTTTGCAGCAAGTGCTCGCGTGTCATGACTTGCCCGATGTGCTTCGCCAAATAATGGAGTAGCTCAAATTCACGGTGTGTAAGTTCGATGGTTTCTCCATTCTTCGAAACGACATAAGCATTCGGATGGATCGTCAGGGATCCCACCGTGATTTCATTATTTTCTTCCTCTTCCATTTGCTGTGCAGCCTGTGCGTGGCGGCGCATGTTCGCTTTCACGCGCGCAATCAGTTCCCTTGTGCTGAACGGTTTCGTGACATAGTCATCCGCTCCAAGCTCGAGGCCCAAAACCTTGTCGATTTCCGAGTCCTTCGCCGTCAGCATGATGATCGGCATGTCGTGCTTCTTCCGGACCTCCCGGCATACTTCCATCCCGTCGCGGTTCGGGAGCATGATGTCCAGCAGGATCATGTCCGGCATCATTTCCTCCACCAGCCTGAGCGCTTCCTCCCCGTCATATGCACACTGTACGGTGAATCCTTCTTTTTTCAAGTTGAACTGTAAAATATCTGCAATCGGCTTCTCGTCGTCTACTACCAGAATCTTTTTATCCATTGGCCAAGTCTCCTTTACCTTATATAAATCTTCTATGTGAACAAACTCTGCATTTTTTGCCTATTAATCTATTCATTATATCATAAGAGC
>DATBUB010000223.1:0-5899 GCA_036516555.1 Bacillaceae bacterium | reverse complement strand
CTTACCGGAAGGCCGGCGGCATCGGCAGTTAATTTCGGAGCCGCCTGGATGACGAAATCACCAGAAAGCGCGATGCCGTGGCCGAACAGGTTCATCGCCATGGCGACGCCAAGTGCGGGGAGCCCCGCCCTGATAGCGACTGGCAAGAGGACGGCACCGAGAAGAGCGACGGCCGGCGATGGCCAGAAAAACCAGGAAATGACCATCATCAGAATTCCGATTGTCCAGTAAGCAAGCGTAGAATTCCGGATGAGTTTCGTAAACGGTGAGATCATGACATCATTGATGCCTGTCGTGGTCAATGTTTTACTCATGGCCACAATAATCGAGATGACCAGAATCGTTGACAGCAATTCTGTTATGGCGTAGATGAAACTATTAAACACACTGCTGACCGACCCGCTCAGCGAACCAGTCGCCGTGATGGCGATGAGGAAAATGCCGGTGATGCAGATGAGCGATGTATCGCGCCGCATGACCATAAAGCCGATGATAAGACCGATAAAGACAACATATATCCAATGGAGAGCCGTAAGCTCCGCTACCATGCTGGTATCCTCCCTTCATGCATCCCTATGGATAGGCGAACGACCCAATCGGGATGTAATACAGAATATGAAAATCGGGAGAAGTGGTGAAAGGAATTGGCATGGCAGGGACGGGAAGTTTGAGTTGAGAGGGCTGGCCGGTAAACCGGATGATATTGATCGGTACTGATCACGAAATGGCTGTAGTGTTACCCGTAAACTGGCCAGGGGGGATTCGAAACTGGCCGGCAGCATAAGGCCGATTACTTGTGGTGCAGGGAGCTCGCCGCAAATGTCCCCGCCCTAGTTGGATACTTGCGTGAAAACGAAAAAAAAACGGGGCGTGGGCCCCGTTCCGTCACTCGGAAATGTAATATTTCGTGATATATGATTTGCCGGAAAAAATACTTGGCCCAGATTCTTCCTTAGGGGCGCCGTGTGATTTACCGAAGGAATTCGAATTTTTCCAGCTTTCAAAAGCTGCTTCGTCTTCCCATGCTGTCAAAATGACATACGTATTCGATTTAATCGGCCTTAGGACCCGGATAGCCTGAAAACCGGGCGATGCTTCGATTTTTCCGGCGCGGTTTTTGAAACGATATTCAAATACTGGCTTTCCTTCATCCGTCACCGGGATGTTGTTCATCACTACCATACCTGGATTTCCCAGTTCTCCGACAGACTCAAGCACCTCGTATTTTCGTGGCGAAGCAAAAACCGTCTTTCCTTCCGTCTCGTGGACAAGTAGGGCGCCGTCCTCCCCGGTCATAAGCACCATGTTCTCACCGCTGTGCTTTTCAGCCAGCCTTTCCAAAAAATCATAAGTTCCCGCAGTCATGTACAAATTCATCCAAATCAGCTCCAATTCTATATTATTCAGCCGCCGATAACTTTCGTAGAATGGCGGCTTCGTACGTAAATGAATGGGTTGACGCAGCGGACTCTTCAGCGGCTCTTTCGGATCTCGAATGAAGCGCTGGAACCGTCCCTTTGCTTCTTTCTTTACTCGAAGGAAGCAGCAGAATCGTATGACCCTGCTGAAGAAGTAAATCTCATCGGGAAATTGGACTCGTTTGGCCATTGATTTCCGAAGTAAATGAATCCGTTTTTTGCAAAACAGCCTTGGCGGACGCTGTTTTTCCGGAAGGTACGAACAGCATACCTTGTTTTATGCGCCCTTTCTGGCGGGTTATGCGCTATTATAGGTGGTTAATGCGCTATTTCCGGCGGCTTATGGGCTATTATAGGTGGTTAATGCGTCATTTCCGGCGGGTTATGCGCTATTACAGGTGGTTAATGCGCTATTTCCGGCAGCTTATGCGTCATTTCTGGCGGTTAATGCGCCAACTTCCGAGTTTTATTAGGTAATGTAAAAAATTTTGTGTAAATGATTAATTTATTTAAAATATGATGACACTTTTATTTAGGCTCTTACCTGCTAGGGGGATAAGGCAATGCTGGAGAGCAACCTGAGCACCTAACAGGATTCTGCCAAAAGAACGGGAGAGGGATCCTTTCTCTCCCATAGACTTTTTGGGAGAACATAAAGCGAAAAACTCTTGGGCGCAGCCCAACACAACGTCCACTGTTTTAGGTGAGTCCTAAACACTCAGCCGATCCGAAAATGAAATTTTAAGCTGCGCTCTTAATTCATCCCAGTTTGGTTGCTTGCCCCATTTTCCCACGGTTTCAGTGGTGGCCAAATAAATTATTTTTCTGAGCGCATTATCTGTTGGATAAGCTGTTTTAGACTTCGTCACCTTTCTCAGTTGCCTATGATAGGCTTCAACTGTATTGGTGGTATAAATCATTTTTCGGATTTCTGGGGTATACATGAAGTAGGTTGTGAGTTCCAACCAGTTGTTTTCCCATGGGGAGACGGCTCTTTCATATTTACCCCCCCATGTATCTTTTAGCTTTGCGAACTCTAACTCAGCTTCTTCAATTGTATAAGCCTTATATACCTTTTTCAGGTTATTGAGGAACTCCCGACGCTGCTTGCTTGGGATGAATTTCATCGTATTACGTATTTGATGAATGATACACAATTGGATATTGGTCCTTGGAAAAACTGCCTGGATGGCTTCAGGGAAGCCTTTTAGACCATCAATGCATGCGATAAAGATGTCTTCGACACCACGGTTTTTAAGGTCCGTAAGGACGCTGAGCCAAAAGCTCGCACTTTCATTCTCACCAATCCAGATGCCAAGTATGTCCTTTTCTCCATCCATATTAATTCCAAGAACAGTGTAAGCGGCCTTGTTTACGATTTTGTTCTCATGCTTGACCTTAAAATGGATGGCATCCAGGTAAATAATCGGGTAAACACGGTCAAGAATACGGGATTGCCATTCCATAGCCAATGGAATGACCTTGTCGGTCACTCTACTTACTAAGGAAGGGGAAACGTCCACTCCGTAAAGGTCGCGCATGTGACTTTCGATGTCCCTAGTGGTCATTCCTTTTGAATAAAGGGCGATGATTTGTTCTTCCAGCCCATTGATGGAGGATTCGTAATTTTTTACAATCTCAGGCTCATAGTCGCCATTTCGATCCCTTGGGATCTCAATAAGTGTGTTGCCGAACTTCGTTCTTAGAGTTTTCTTCCGGTAGCCATTACGACTGTTACCCGTATTGATGCCGGAGGCACTGTGTTTGGTATAGCCTAGGTGATCTTCTATCTCAGCTTCTAATACAAGTTGCAGTGTTTCCCGAAATAGTCCTTTCATTATATCCAGAATTTCATCCACCGATTTACACTCGGAGGCAATTTCACGAAGCGTTTTGTTTTCAAAGTTTTGCATAAACGACCAACTCCTTTAGTGGAAAGTTTAACCATTTACACAAAATTAAATACGCTCTCCCGTTTGGACGTTTCTTACACCACTTTAGGCTTAGAGACGGCTTCTCTGTTACCTTTTTAGCGCTTTTTTACCGATGATTCGGGCTTAGAGAACGTCCCTCTGTTACCGTTTGAACGTTTCTTACACCACTTTGGGCTTAGAGAAGCCTTTTCTGTTACCTTTTCATCTCTTTTTTACCGATTCGGGCTTAGAGAACTATTCTATTCGACCGTAAACCAAAATTCACCCAGCTACGGTCGTTTAGACCTCTCCTATTCGACCGCATTCGAAAATTCGCCCAGCTGCGGTCGTTTAGAGCACTACCGCTGCGGTCGAATCCTATAAAGATTCTTCCTTCTCCAGCATTGGCATGTTGATGCTTTTTTCGCGTGCGGTTTTCTTCGCGAGCTCGTACCCTGCATCGGCATGGCGAACGACGCCCATTCCTGGGTCGGATGTCAGCACTCGCTCCAGGCGGGCTTCCGCTTCTTTCGTTCCATCCGCGACAATGACCATCCCGGCGTGCAGGGAATAGCCCATCCCGACGCCGCCGCCGTGGTGGACGGAGACCCAGCTCGCGCCGCCGACCGCGTTGATCAGCGCATTCAGAATCGGCCAGTCGGCCACCGCGTCACTTCCGTCCTTCATCGCTTCCGTCTCCCGGTTCGGGGAAGCGACGGAACCAGCATCAAGGTGGTCGCGCCCGATGACAATCGGCGCTTCAAGTTCGCCAGAGGCAACCATATCGTTAATAATTTTGCCAAAACGCGCACGGTCCCCATAGCCGAGCCAGCAAATCCGGGACGGCAGCCCCTGGAAGCTGATTTTTTCGCGCGCCATTCGGATCCACTTGCACAGATGCTCGTTATCTTTAAATTCCTCTAGGAGCACTTCATCAATTTTATAAATATCTTCCGGGTTCCCTGAAAGCGCCGC
Organism: Bacillaceae bacterium; assembly: GCA_036516555.1. Lineage (GTDB taxonomy): Bacteria > Bacillota > Bacilli > Bacillales > Bacillaceae_C > DATBUB01. The sequence continues at coordinate 1,593 of DATBUB010000223.1, read as the reverse complement.
CCAGCGGAAAGGCCCTTTCCCTTCGCAAAATTGCGGCCGGATATAGGCAGGCACAAATCCTGGGAAATCGAACGCGTTTTCGACGCCTTCATCCTTCGCGACCTGGCGGATATTGTTTCCGTAATCGAACGTAATGGACCCCTTTTGCTGAAGTTCAAGCATTGAACGGACATGGCTCGCGATGCTTTCCTTAGACAGCTTCACATACTGCTTCGGATCTTCCGAGCGAAGCTTTGCGGCCTCTTCGAGCGAATATCCTGTAGGAATATAACCATTTAGCGGGTCATGCGATGACGTCTGGTCAGTCAGCACTTCGGGAACGAACCCGCGCTCAATCATAAGCGGGAGAATCTCAGCAGCGTTCCCTAGCAGGCCGATTGATAGCGCCTTTCCATCTTTTTTAGCCTCCTGCGCCAGTCGGATCGCTTCATCAAGGCTGTCCGTTTTCACATCAAGGTAGGCGGTTTCAATCCGGCGGTCAATTCTTGTTTCATCCACCTCAATCGCAAGGCAGACGCCGTCATTCATCGTTACGGCGAGCGGCTGTGCCCCGCCCATGCCCCCGAGGCCGGCGGTCAGCGTAATCGTATTTTTCAGGGTACCGCCGTATTGCTGGCGCGCTAGCTCTGCAAAAGTCTCATATGTCCCCTGCACAATCCCCTGGCTGCCGATATAAATCCAGCTGCCGGCCGTCATTTGCCCATACATCATCAGGCCCTTTTTGTCGAGCTCGTGGAAATGATCCCAATTCGCCCATGCAGGCACCAAATTCGAATTTGCCAGAAGTACTCTCGGTGCATTCTCATGGCTCTTGAAAACGGCAACTGGCTTTCCGGACTGGACGAGAAGCGTTTCATCGGATTCAAGGCTTTTCAACGTTTCCACAATTGCTTGGAAGCTTTCCCAGTTCCTTGCAGCCTTTCCGATTCCCCCGTAGACGACGAGTTCCTCTGGCTTCTCGGCCACTTCTTCATCAAGGTTGTTCATCAGCATCCTTAGCGCTGCCTCCTGCACCCAGCCTTTCGTTTGGAGCTCCGTTCCACGGTAACGCTTAATCAAATCCTTCTTCTCAGCAATCATCTTTAGCACCCTTTCCTTTATAATTTGAGTGAAGCAACCGGACTTGCCATCTGCTTCAAGTGTTGAGTGGAGCGATACTAGTTTTATAGAGTGAAAATAAACCTTTTGTTCGAGTGAAGGACTTGGCCTTGGCCTCATTTCCGACACCGTTCATCCTGCTCTCTCGCATCTCGCAGTAAGGGTTGGAAACGTTCCCGCTGTTTCATTCACCCTATCGAAGGAAGCATTGGAACCGTCCCTGTACTTCCATTCACTGAATATTATAAAATAATAGCGCTTTCATTAGTATGTTGGTTTTTTTCGTTTTAGGGTGATTATTTTTGCAAAAGAAAAAGGAAACCCGCAGGATTCCTTTTAAAATGATGATTAATTTAGATTAGGATAATTATTTTCGCACAAATGCTTTTTGCACATTGAAGACTCGGAATTCACGTGGCGCCATTCCGGTCAGCTTTTTAAAGGTCCTGGCAAAATAATTCGCATTCCGGAATCCGGTTTCCGCAGCGATTTCCT
>DATBUB010000222.1:0-12909 GCA_036516555.1 Bacillaceae bacterium | reverse complement strand
CGAACAGCCCACTGGTGGAAGAGTTGGTGGAAAAATATAATGTCAGCTACAAATACTCTGACGGCAGACAAACCGGCAACTGGATCATGCTGGGAATCATCGTCCTGATGGTCGGAACTGCCTTTGTGCTTCATAAAAAAGGTAAAATCGGCGTAAGCACCATGAAAAACAGTGCATCCAAAGCAACGCCGCTTCCTTCCATAACATTGGCTGATGTCGGCGGCATTCCCGAAGAAATGAAGGAGGAGATCCTTCAAACGCTGGAAATCATTAAGGATCCAGATCGTTCCGCGAACATCGGCATTAAAGCTCCGAAAGGGATTTTGCTGTATGGACCTCCGGGGACAGGAAAGACTTTGCTGGCACAGGCCATTGCCCGTGAACTTGGAGCCACATTCTTTTCTGCGAGCGGATCGGCCTTTACGGAATTGTTCGTGGGTGTGGGGGCTTCCCGTGTCAGGTCTTTGTTTGAAAACGCACGGAAGCAAACTCCGGCTGTCATCTTTATCGATGAGGTCGATGCGCTGGCGGGCAAACGTAAAGCACATGGCGGTGAAGAAGGGGAAAAAACTCTTACTGAATTGCTCGTGCAGCTGGATGGGGGCCACTCCAACGACGGCATTCTGTTTGTGGCCGCGACCAACCGGAAAGATATGCTGGATGATGCTTTCCTTCGCCCCGGCCGGATTGACTTTACCTTCCAGGTGCCGCTGCCCGATACGAAAGGACGAAAGGAAATCATCGATATCCATACGAGAGGCAAGCGTCTTGCAGAAGAAGTTGCTGCCTCTCTTGGCACACTTGCTGAAAGCACATCCGGTTTCTCCGGTGCTGAAATTGGTTCGATGTTTGAAAATGCAAGCCGGAGGGCCATCCGGGACGGCCGTGAAGAGATTGATATGGCGGATTTGGATTATGCCATTGACAGGACCATCCTCGGAAGCACCTCCAGGAGTCTCAATGACCCGGAAACAAAGCTCCGTGTAGCCATTCACGAATCGGGTCATGCCCTTGTTGCTGCATTGACTAAGCCTGGTTCCGTCAGGAAAGCGACCATCATTCCGCGAGGTCAGGCTCTTGGATATGTCGCCCCGATACCAAAGGAGCTTCACCTTTCTACAACAAGTGAATTGCTTGACCAGGTTAGTATGATCCTGGCCGGCGGTGTGGCTGAACGCATATATCTTGGCGAGCACAGCATCGGTGTAAGCGGAGACGTTCAGCAAGCCAAAAATATTTTGGAGCAGATGGTGGATACCGGTATGCTTCAAGACGGTTTTACACTGACGTTCCAAAAGAGCGAAAAAGAGGCAAAAATGCAGGAGCTGTATGAAAAGGCCCTAGAAAAAACCGAGCTGATGATCAAAACAAATCATCGTGAGTTTGATCGATTAGTGGATGCGCTGCTGAAGAAAGAAACGCTGGATGGCACAGAAGTCCAGCAAATCGTCAGCGGAGGCTATCCATTGGAAGCAGATGAGCTGGCTATATAAAAAAACTCCTTGCCCGAAACAGGCTAGGAATCAGGTTGTCGACAAAATGCATCCGAGTGTGGTTAACCGGATGCATTTTTGTTGTTTCATCCTCTTTTTTTGTTTCCAGGTTGGGATTGATACTCAATCAGGAATGACGTTGGCTGAGACGGTCACCAATAGAGTGGATTCGTTCCCGGAACCGGCATCCGCGCAGGAACATGGTCACCAATGGATCGGATCGATGACCGGAACCGGCATCGGCACCGGAGTACGGGCAACAATAGGGCGAATTGGGTCCGGCAAGGAGTTTTTTTGCCTGTAAGCCCCTAAAGTTTATAAAGTTGTTAATAATTTCTGCGAAATGGCCAAGATGCAAATGTTATGATGATCAAGAGACTAGCCTGTCATAGAGACGGAGGAGAATCATAATGAAGAGATTATGGGCAATTGCAGGTGTTGCGAGTTTATTGCTTGCAGCTTGCGGAAGCGGCGGCAATACCGGCAGTCAGGGCGATGACGGTGTTCCTGAGATACTGGAAGTGCAGCTTGAAGTACAAGAAACAGCAGATGTGAATGAAAAAATTCCACTGCATGCGACGGTCATCCAAGGGGATGAAAAAGTGGCAGATGCAGACGAAGTGGAATATGAGATTTGGGAAGATGGGAAGAAAGAAGACAGCCAGATGATCGAGGCGAAAAATAATAAGGACGGCACGTATTCGGCAGAAACATCTTTTGAGAAAGACGGAGTCTACATGGTACAGGTTCATGTTACGGCCAGGGGACAGCATACAATGCCCAAGAAAACCGTAACGGTTGGGGAAGGTGTTTCCGCCCATGCAGAAGGTGACCATCACGAAGGAAGCCACGGTCACAATCATGGCGTGCATGCAGAAGGATTCGGCATGCATTTCGTAAAGCCTGAATCAGCTGCCAAGGGTCAGGAACAGCAGCTCGTTGTACATCTTCAAATGGACGACAGCCCAATGAAAGATGCACGTGTACGCTATGAAATCTGGAACCACAATGCTCCGGATAGACATGAGTGGGCAAAGGCGGAAGAAAGAAAACCAGGTGAATATGCCGCAGCTTTCTCCTTTAAAGAAACCGGAGCTTATACCATTGTCGTTCATGTGGAAAATGATGAAGGACTTCATGAACATGAGGAGCATGAAATCGAAGTGAAGTAGAAAAGGGATCAGTCCCCCGCCGCTTTGACGCGCCGGGAGCCTGTCCCTTTTTTTGTTACAAGAATTACACTTAATAATATGATGGCAAGACCAATCAAAGTTGTTGCATGGATGGCCTCATGGAGAAACGCAGCACCCCATACCACCCCGAAAATGGGGACAAGCAAGGTGACATTCAGAGTTTTTTCCGCTCCAACGTTGTTGATCAGTTCAAAGTAAAGTAAATAGGCAAAAGATGTACATACAATCGAAAGCCCCAATATCGACAGGATGACGTCCATCCCCGGCATGCTGGATGGGACAGTGGCAATGGCAAACGGCAAAAGGACAATGCTTGCGCCGAACTGCTGGCCAATTGCCATATCCAAGGGCTTTTCCCCTTGAAAATACTTTGAGGCATAAATGCCACCGAACGCATAAGAAAGGGCGGCCAAGAGAGAAAAGATGATGGAATACAGCAATGGCTTGTCCAGTTCAATCGGGCTCCAGCCGACCAGGATGACGACTCCGAGGAGACCTGATACCAGACCCGAAAGCTTCTTCCAATCAATCCGTTCCCTTAGCCAGCCCCAGGCAACCAGCGCGGTGAAGAGAGGGGTGGTGGCATTCAGGATTGCTGCCAATGAAGCATTGATATGCAGCTCTGCCGCACTGATCAGCGTAAATGGAATGGCTGCGTTGATTGCTCCCAGAATCATGAATTGTTTCCACTTCACCAAGAGGTTAGGGCGTTTTTTAATGAATATTGAAAAAATATACAATGCCAGCGCAGCAAGAAGTACCCGCAGTTCTGAAGTTACATAGGGGCCGATCACGGGAGTTGAAATTCGCATAAAAAGAAAAGATGCTCCCCAAATGGCAGCCAGGAAAAACAATATAGCAAAGTTTTTTGCACTCAAGTCGGTTCGCTGCCTTTCTGCGGGTGATACTCCCGTGCGTTCATGTATAAACGCACGGGCCATACCCTTATTTCGTTGTTATAATGATTCTCTATAGATGGCCATGACATCATTGCGGTTTAGAACGTTAAAGCTGCCGAATTCTCCATTGGCCATCGCCCTGTCCGCCATAAGGTCCAGCTTCGAGTCGTCGATTTCATAATCTGCAAGGCGGGAAGGGGCACCGATAGAGTTCCAAAATTCCCTGAGCCCATCAATGCCCTCCAAGCCGGCCTGTTCGTCAGTCTTGCCCTCCGGATCTACCCCGAAAACGCGTACGGCCAGCTTTTTGAACCTGGCAGGATTTACGGAAAGATTATGCTTCATCCAGTTCGGAAACAGGATGGCCAGCCCTCCGCCATGGGGAATATCATATACGGCCGAGACTGCATGCTCGATGTTGTGGGTAGCCCAGTCTCCCCGGTATCCCATATTCAAAATGCCATTCAACGCCATGGTTCCGCAATATAAAATGGTGGCGCGATATTGATAGTTCTTCAGGTCGTTCAGCAGCTTCGGCGCCGTTTCCATCACCGTCAGCAGGACGGACTCACACATGCGGTCCTGAAGCTCCGTATGCTCGGTTTGATGGAAATAGTGCTCAAAGACATGCGACATCATATCCACGATTCCGTAGATGGTTTGATCCTTTGGCACGCTGTAAGTGTTCTCTGGATCCAGGATAGAAAACTTCGGGAATGTGACAGGACTTCCCCACCCGTATTTTTCATTCGTTTCCCAATTGGTGATGACAGAGCCGGCGTTCATTTCAGATCCGGTTGCCGCCAATGTCAGAACGGTTCCGAATGGAAGCGCTTCTTGTGCGAAAGCTTTTTTCGTAACAAGATCCCACACATCTCCGTCATATTTTGCGCCGGCTGCAATGGCCTTTGTGCAGTCAATGACACTTCCGCCGCCGACAGCAAGCAGGAATTCAATTCCTTCATTCTTGCATATGTCCACACCTTTTCTTACCGTTGACAGTCTCGGGTTTGGTTCAACCCCCGGAAGTTCAAATACTTCTGCTTCAACCTCCTTTAGAAAACCCATCACCCGGCCGTAGAGGCCATTTTTTTTGATGCTGCCTCCGCCGTACACAAGGAGCACTTTTTTACCGTATTGAGGCACCTCGGCCTTTAATTGTTCCACTTCGCCTTTGCCAAAAATCAATTTTGTCGGATTCCAAAATGTAAAGTTGTCCATATTCGGCATGCCTCCTTCATAAAAATTATGGGTGAAAATAAGCCATTTTGCAAAAACGGAGCTCATATTACATTTCCAACCAAATGATGATTTTTATCAGGACCGGCGAAAAAAACACGCCCCTGCTCGGGAGGCGTGAAAGATTGCTTCATAATTTCTCTTAGAAACCGTGTACAGAATTTGGAAATCCTGCATTCAATTCTACCCGTGTGCCGTCCAGATCCATTCGGATGACTTCGACGGAATAACTGGGCAGCAACTCTTTCATGATGGCAGAGATCGCCTTGCCCTTCCCTTTTGGGACCAGTGAAATCATGGTCGGGCCGGCTCCGCTGATGACAGTCCCATAGGCTCCCAATGATTTTGCCTCCTTGCGGATAGACTCATACAGTGGAATGAGAGTTGCGCGGTATGGCTCATGGAATAAATCCTGTTCCATCATGTTCCCGGCCGTTTCAAAGTTCCCAGTCAGCAAGCTGGCTACAAATACGTTGCCGATTCCGCCGGCTGATGCTGCTTCGCTCCGGGCATAATGGTCGGGAAGCACCTTTCTTGCGGCTTCCGTTTTCAGTTCAAAATCAGGGATGTATAAAATCAAATCCAAGTCCAAGTCGTAAACTTGAACATAGTGGATGTCCCCATCCCTCGTCTGTGCATTTATTACGAGGCCGCCGAATATGGCCGGGGCTACGTTGTCAGGGTGGCCTTCAAGCTCGGTTGCACTGGCTAATTTATCGGAATCAGACAAAGCAAGTCCGCATAGCCAGTTGGCGAGTTCCACACCGGCCACAATGGCGGAAGCACTGCTGCCCATCCCGCGAGCAAGAGGTATTTCACTGAACACCGATACTTTGCAAGGGGGAAGGGTGGCGTTAAATCGTCTGGCTGTATGTTCCGCCGCCTGGTAAATCAGATGTTCTTGAAGGGGAGGGGCGGGGGGAAGATGTACGGAATGGTGTTTGAAAACCCATTCCGAATGCTCTTCCACCTGGAGTGTCAAGTATTTGTTCAGCGCCATGCCGATGGAATCAAAGCCTGGCCCCAGATTGGCAGTGCTGGATGGAACAGTAATCGTACAAGCTCTCATGCCTTGACCACACCTTCAATATAATCCAGCACTACTTCTTCCTTGTTCGGCAAAACGACAGGGCCCACATTGATCTGGGAGATTGCTGTTTGAGGATCCTTCAAACCATTACCGGTCAAGACGGCTACCACTTTGCTGCCTTTCGGAATCCCTCCATTTTTGACCTGCTGGATGACTCCTGCGATAGAAGCGGCGGATCCCGGTTCGGCAAAAACACCATCGCGTCTTGCAATCAGCTGGAATGCTTCCAGTATTTCTGCATCTGAAACGGACTCGATTTTGCCATTGGACTCATCCCGGGCCGCTGTTGCAAGATTCCAGCTCGCTGGATTGCCGATACGGATGGCTGTTGCCACTGTTTCAGGCTGTGCAATGGGTTTTCCTTGTACAATTGCCGCTGCGCCTTCTGCTTCAAAGCCGAACATTTTTGGGAGGCCTGTTCCTTTGGCTTTGTTGTATTCCTTGAAGCCTTTCCAATAGGCGCTGATGTTTCCGGCATTTCCGACCGGAATTGCCAGGATGTCAGGGGCTGAGCCCAGCTGGTCGCAAATTTCAAAGGCAGCGGTTTTTTGCCCTTCCAAGCGGTAAGGATTGACCGAATTGACGAGCGTGACGGGCGAGCGCTCACTGATGGAGCGGACCATGGCAAGAGCTTCGTCGAAATTCCCTTCGATCTCCACGATTTCCGCTCCGTACATCATGGCTTGAGCCAGTTTGCCAAGGGCGACCTTTCCGCTCGGGATAACGATGATGGCCCTGATGCCTGCTTTGGCCGCATAGGCGGCAGCTGCTGCCGACGTATTGCCTGTCGAAGCGCAAATGATGGAGGTGCTTCCTTCTTCAACCGCTTTTGCTACGGCCATGACCATCCCGCGATCTTTGAAGGAACCGGTAGGATTGGCTCCTTCCACTTTTGCATACAGTTCGATGCCCAATTCTTTTGACAGGTTGGACAGATGAACCAGCGGTGTATTGCCTTCCTGAAGGGTGAGTCTAGGTGTGTGATCTGTTACGGGCAAATATTGTTCATAGTGTTCAATCAATCCTGGCCAGTTCATTTTTTTCCATTCCCTTCAACTCGGTAATAACTGATGACTTCTTTCACGACCTCCATGTCCCTTAATTCCATCAATGCTTTTTGGAATCGGGCCAGTGATACCTGGTGAGTGACGATGATGATTTCTGCAAGCTCATCTTTGTTCAGGGGAGTCTGCAGGATTTTTTCAAAGCTGATGTCCAGTTCATTGAATAGAGTAGTAATTTTGGAGAACGCACCGACTTCATCCTTCAGATGCAGGCGGAAATAAAATTTGCTTAACCGCTCTTCCGGAGTTTTCAGTTCGCTTTCGAAGCGCGGTGCAACAAAGCTCTTCCCATTGACGCCAAGTCGCATGTTTTTGATGACGGCGATGACGTCGGACATAACGGCAGTCGCAGTTGGGAGGCTTCCGGCTCCCGGTCCGTAAAACATCGTTTCTCCAACGGCTTCACCATTTACATAAATGGCGTTGTACTCATTTTTGACCGAAGCCAGAGGATGGCTTTGGGATAAGAAGGTCGGCTGTACACTTACCTCGATATGCTGATGGTTGATATGAGCCATGCCGATCAGCTTCATCGTATAGCCAAGCTTTTTTCCGTAATTCAAATCTTCTGTGGAAACCCCGCTGATTCCTTCTGTTTCCACGTCATCCAAATCAACATTGGTAGAAAAAGCGAGACGGGCCAGAATGGCCATTTTTCTTGCTGCATCCAGTCCTTCAACATCGGATGTAGGATCGCTTTCCGCAAAACCGAGGTCCTGTGCATCCTTAAGAGCTGTGTCATAGGAGAGTCCGTCTTCATCCATTTTCGTAAGAATATAGTTTGTAGTCCCGTTCACAATCCCCATCAGCTTCTGAATCCGGTCGGACACAAGCCCCTCGGATAGTCCTCTCAAAATAGGGATCCCTCCCGCGACGCTCGCTTCATAGAAGAGGTCGCACTGGCTATTGAGAGCGGCTTCCTGCAGCTCGGGACCGTGAAGGGCAATCAGGTCCTTGTTCGCCGTAACAACGTGTTTGCCGGCTTTCAAGGCTTTCAGAATGTGTGCATGCGCTTCTTCGATTCCGCCCATGACTTCCACCACTACATCGACATCAGGATCTTCCAGCACGTCTTGCGGATTTGTGGTGAGGCAGGTTTGGCCAATCTCAATGTCCCGATCTTTTTCCGCATCGCGGACCAGGATGCTTTTCACTTTGACTTCGCAGCCCACTTGATGAATAAGCTCATCCTGATGATTCCGGATCAGCTGAACCACCCCGGAGCCGACTGTCCCCAAACCCAATAGACCGATAGATATGTAATCTTTCATGCTTCCTCACCTTTCTGTTCTTCTGTAAAATACATTTGTTTTTTTATAGTAGACATTATGGTGGCGAAAGTCAAGGAGTTTTTAAAAAAAGCCAGTCACGCATTGTATATGCGAGACTGGCTTTTTTCATTATTCTTTATTGGTTTCGGCTGTTTCCCCGCGATTCAAGTATTGATAGTCTTGAGGATTGATGGGCTGGTAGCCGTTTGGCTGATAGAATCGCAGCAAGTCCTTTGTTACGATGCTGTCGGACATGCCCAGCTTGTCTTTAACGGCCTTGTCGAGCGGTTCACAAGCAGATGGATCCAATTCTTCACCTGTCGGATTGGCATAGCATTTTCCGTTGACCTGAGTCACGTCTGGGGTGATGAAATCTCCATTGCGGAATGGAACCAGTTCTTTAAAGTCCGGTGACAGGATATCCGAGCCCATTTGCAAATAATCACGAGTATTTACACCAAGAAGGTGGAAGAGAGTAGGGCGGACGTCCACATCTCCGCTGTATTTATGGATGTTGCCTCCCTTGACTCCGGGAACGTGAATGAACAAAGGCACACGCTGAAGCTGAGCGTTTTTATAAGGTGTGATTTCTTCCCCGGTCACAAGCTCCATGGCTTCGTTGTGGTTTTCAGAAATTCCGTAATGGTCTCCGTACATGACGATGACCGTATTGTCGTACAGGCCTGCTGTTTTCAGATCATTGAAGAACTGTTCCAGAGCACTGTCCATATAATTCGCAGCCTGGAAATAGTGGTTGACCACACTGTCTCCAAAATCCCCGGCAGGGAAGGCTGTGTCGCCCTCATCCATTTTGAACGGGAAATGGTTGGAGAGCAAAATAAATCTGGAGTAGAAAGGCTGCGGAAGTTCCTGCAGCAATGGCATGGATTCTTTCAGGAACGGCTTGTCCTTCATGCCGTAGTTTTTCGTATTTCCTTCACTCATGTCATAGTAGGTTGCATCATAGAACCTGTCCATTCCGAAGGCTTTGTACATTTCATTCCGGTTCCAGAATGTTTTGTAGTTGCCGTGGAAGGTGGCGGATGTGTAGCCTTCCGGTTTCAGGATGGCCGGAGCAGCCTGGAAGGTGTTTTGAGCTTTGTTGATGAAAACGGATCCCTGTGCCAATGGGAATAGGGAGTTTTCCATCATGAACTCGGCATCGGATGTTTTTCCCTGTCCTGTCTGATGGAAGAAGTTATCGAAGTAGAATGTTTCTCCATCGTGTGCAAGGGAGTTCAAGAATGGCGTTACTTCCTGTCCGTTGAGCTTGTAGTCGATGATGAAAGACTGCAGGGATTCCAAGGAAATGTATATCACATTCATGCCTTTGGCCTTGCCAAAATACTCCGGGTTTGGCTTGGCAAAATTCGCCTTCAGTTCGTTTTCGATTTCCGTCAGATCATCACTTTTTGCAAAAGTGCGCTGAGTGGACGATTTTGTATTTTGAATAATATCGTACACGGTGAAATTATAGGTTCCCAAGTACTTCACAAGATAGTTGCGGTCAAACGACCTTGTCAAAAGTTCAGGACGGTCCGCTTCTGCCAAGGCAAGGTTGAACAGGAAAACGGCTGCCGCAGCTGCAAAGGCAACGGAGGCTGAACGCCTGTTTGTACGGCCCTGGATTTCAATCTTTTTAAAGACCAAAAGCAGTATCAGAATAAATGTATCCGTAAAGTAGAAAATATCAAACGGAGACATCAGGGATAACGCGCTGTCACCCAGCTGTCCGCCATTCACCTTGGCCTGCAGGATGACGGGCAGGGTGATGAAGTCGTCAAAGAAACGGTAATACACAACATTTGCATAAAGCAGAAAAGACATCAGGAATTGTATCCCAATCAGAACGCCACTCCACCATCTCTTCTTGAACAACAAGGCAATGCCAAAGAATAGCAATGCAGAACTAACAGGGTTGATAAACAGCAAAAACTCCTGCATGGCATTATCAATGCCCAAATTAAATTCAATTCTATACGTTGCATATGTCTTGATCCAAAAAAGAACTACAGCAATCACAAAAAACTTAAAATGATTGTTTCGGAGATTGGTGGAGAATTTTTTAAGTATCTTCAACTCAAACACTCCTCACTTCACTTGCTGAATTAAAAAACAAGGTCTATTATATCTCTTTTGTCTATGAAAAATCCAGTGATTTTTATTGAAGGAAATAGAAAAAAATGGATGACATTTGATAAGAAAAGGGATTTTTCGACAAGGATTGCCATCCGCGGTCTATCATCATTGTGATAAAATGGAAGTATTGGAGAGAGCCCAAATCACATTTTTAAGTAGAATGGAGCATTTCATTGAACAACAAGCTTTTAAAGGGAACGGTTCTGCTTTCATCTGCGTCGATGCTGTCCAAAATATTGGGGTTTGTGTACGTCATCCCCTTCACAGCTCTTGTCGGGACTGGAGGAATTGCCTTATATGGATATGCATACAGCCCCTATGTCATCATGCTAAGTTTGTCGACCATGGGAATTCCGCTGGCTGTTTCGGGGCTTGTGTCGAAATATTATCATATGGGCCAATACGGCGTCCTTAAAAAATTGTGGAAGCTTGGCATTTTCCTGATGGTGACTTCGGGCGTCCTTTGCTTTCTATTCCTCTATTTTTCAGCCGCACAGCTTGCGGATTTGGTGGCAAGAAATCCCCGGATGGGAACTCCAGAGAGAGCGTCACCTTTGTGATCCGTGTTGTCAGCTTTGCCCTGCTGATTGTACCGCCCATGAGCTTCCTGAGGGGGTTTTTTCAAGGGCTGCAGTCAATGGGACCTTCCGCTATAAGCACGGTATTGGAGCAGCTGGCTCGAGTCCTGTTCATAGTGGCCGGTGCATACTTCTCCTTGCATGTCCTTGGCCTGTCTGTCGCTGATGCAGTTGGTGTAGCCGTGTTTGGGGCATTTATCGGAAGCGTCGCGGGAATGGGGGTCCTTCTCCGTATTTTTAATAGAAGGAAGAAGCTGATCTTTAATGGAGGAGATAACCAGTCCGTGCCCGCTTTGCCATTGATGAAAGAAGTATATGCGTACGCCATCCCTTATATCGCCATCTCCCTTGGTTTGCCTTTATATCAGCTGATCGATACATATACGATTAACGCAGTCCTGATGGGTACGGGACTTGGACAGGGTGAGGCGGAGAATGTGAATTCGGTCGTCCGTCTGGTCCAAACGCTTGTACTGATTCCGGTTTCCATCACGGTTGGATTGAGCGCTTCGCTCATTCCAAGTATGACAAGATCTTTTGTCGAAAAGGATCAGGCAGGGATGCAAAAGCTGTTCAACCAATCGATCCTCATGCTGTCTGCCGTTATCCTGCCTGCTGCCATCGGGATGTTGCTGCTTGGGGAGCCGCTTTATATACTGCTCTATGGCAAAGAAAATCTGCCCGTTTTAGGGGGAGCCATCCTGGGATTGTATGCTCCTGCAGCCATTCTTATTGCCATGTCCAGTCTGACAACCTCCATGCTGCAGGCAGTCAATCAGCATAAAAGAGTCATTTTGGGTCTTGCAGCAGCGCTGTCCGTAAAATTGGCACTGAATTTTTGGCTGCCTCCATTTTTACAAGAGGATGGATTCATCATCGCCACGTATGCGGGATACAGTGTATCTGTAATTTATAATTTTTGGCTCCTCAAAAAGCACTTCAGCCTGAACTTATTCGGAATACGCCTGCGGCTTGCGAGTGTGCTTACAGCAGTGGTGTGTATGGCCGCAGGGATTTCAGTTTTGAAGAAAGGGCTGGCGCTCCATCGGCCGGAGAATTATTTGGTTATGGACGTGGCAACGATGGTAATGCTCGGAATGCTTATTTTTGCGTTTACCATTGCCGTCATCAACTACCCGCGATACAAAAGGGTCCGTTCCAGTGGATAATGTTACATTTATCTGCAGCCGGGAATAAGTGAATCATATGGTATACGTCAGGACAGGTGATGAATATGGAGCCGCTTAAGGAATCTTTTTTTTATAAATCAACATTGGAGCTGGCCCGTGACCTCCTCGGCTGCCTTCTTGTGAAGGAAACGGAGGAGGGAACAGCGTCCGGTTTTATCGTCGAAACAGAAGCCTACATCGGACCTGGGGATCGGGCTGCACATAGTTTTGGCAACAGGAGGACAAAGAGGACGGAAATTATGTTTGGCAAGGCCGGTTCCGTCTATACATACGTCATGCACACCCATTGTCTCGTGAATGTGGTCAGTGCAGGGATCGATGAACCGGAGGCCATCCTGATTCGTGCAGTTGAGCCCCATGGCGGCCTGGAGCTGATGGAAAAAAGAAGGCCGGTCGCCATGCCCATGAACTTAACGAATGGACCCGGCAAACTCACCAAGGCGATGGGAATCACCATGGAAGATTACGGCCGTGTTTTTTACGAAGAGCCCTTATTTATTGCGGAGGGCTATACTCCGGAAGGAATTGAATCCGGACCGAGAATCGGAATCCATAACTCGGGGGAGGCGCGGAACTATCCGTGGCGGTTCTGGGTGAAGGGAAATCCGTTTGTTTCCAGGTGAGGACAGAAGTCTAGAGGACCTAACAGAATGACACTTCGGATGCCTTGCATTCCTGAGTCCCATGGTGTTCATTCGTTGATGGGCGGCCCGGTTTATAGAAAAAAGCGGTTGCCAACGGGATTGATTGATG
>DATBUB010000221.1:0-5083 GCA_036516555.1 Bacillaceae bacterium | reverse complement strand
CTCCTTTAGCAGTTGATACTAGTACATTGCCTTTTTGGAAGGGGAATAAACATGGGCTGGCAGGGACTTTTAACAGAGTGAAAATTTGGGTGTTTATTAGGATGAAATACTATAAAATAGAAACGACAGTGGAGGAACGGGGTGAACATCATAAAAATTGAAAAAAGGTTGAGGAGGAATACAGCCCTCTTAGTCATGCTCTTCGTCATAGGTGGCTATGCCGGTTTTTTTCTCTTCTCCCTTCAGCAAAAAGATAAAGAGGACCTGCTGATGAATGACGCGGGACGCCTTATTCCTGTTAAAGTCAAGGAAGTGGCAAAGGGGCAGGAAGAAGAGCAAATCCGGCAGATCATACTAGAGGCAAAAAAGAATGGTACAAAGATTTCCATTGCAGGCATGCAGCACACTCAAGGCGGCCATACGTATTACAAAGATGCCGTTGTTTTGGATATGACCTCGTATAATAAGGTATTGAAAGTTTCAAAAGAAGAAAAGCTGGTGACCGTCCAAAGCGGAGCCACATGGGCAGATATCCAAGAAGCGGTGAATCCATACGGGCTCTCGATCAAGACGATGCAGGCTCCCAATATTTTTACTGTGGGCGGCTCCATGAGTGTAAACGTCCACGGAAGAGATCTCCGGTACGGCCCGCTGATTGAGAGCATCCGGTCCTTCAGGCTGATGAACGCAGATGGTGAAGTGATCCGCGTGAGCAGAGAGGGACATCCTGAACTGTTCCGCCTTGTCAATGGGGGCTATGGCCTTTTCGGCGTCATCTTAGAAGCCGACATTGAACTGACGGATGACGTCCTGTATAAGTCATCGACGGAATGGATGGATTACCGGGATTATCCGGACTGGTTCAAAAAGAATGTTCTCGATCATCCGGACATTGAAATGCACAATTCCAGGCTTTCCGTTGCCCCTAAACATTTTCTAAGTGAAATGTATGTCACGAATTACTATAAAGCCGGTGATGAGGAAGGCGAAAAACTGGAGGACTACAATGAACTTCAGGACGAGACGTATGTCCGGCGGAATAAATTCGCCTTCGGCCTTTCCAGGAATTCTGACTGGGGAAAGAACTTTGTCTGGTTTGTTCAAAAGCAAGCATTCAAAGAAGGGGAGGAAAAATGGATTTCAAGAAATAATGTGATGAGGCCAGAAGTGCAGTTTTTGGAATACGAAGGAAAAAACGATACGGATATCCTGCAGGAATACTTCGTGCCCATAGATCGATTTCCCGAATTTATAGATGGATTGAGGGATATTTTGACCAAGAATGAGCTGAATGTGCTGAACATTACAGTCCGGTATGTCCCCAGCAATGAAGAGGCTTATCTGTCCTACGCACAGGATGACATGTTTGCACTCGTGTTCCTGATCAATCAGGGACGGTCTGACAAGGATATCGAAGAAACCGGCAAGGTGGTCAGAAAGATCATTGATCTCGCACTGGATATGGATGGAACTTATTATTTGCCCTATTATCCATATCCGACAATGGAACAGATGAGGATGGCGTACCCGCTGACGGATGAATTTTTCGAAAAGAAGAGAGAGTACGATCCCGAAGAAAGATTCATGAATGAATTTTATGAGGTGTATGGCCGATGAGGTGGGTTATTTTGTCGCAGGGCATAGCCATTCTCGGCAGCAGTCTCGTTTTCCCGTTTTATCTCATTTTCATCAAGGAGGTGGGAGGGGGCTACCTCCAATATGGGATTTCCTACGGGCTGTTTACCATCAGCTCTGCGTTCGTCCATCTATTGGTCGGAAGGCTGTCGGACAAAATGGGAAGAAAGCTGTTTCTCTTGCTGAGCAGCTGGGGAATGGCATTCCTGGTTTTATTCTTCCCGCTTGTGGCCCATGTCTGGCAGATATATGCTCTGCAGATCTTGCTTGGATTTGTGGGAGCCATGCAGAAAACGAGTGAAAAAGCTTTGCTTGCAGATGTGACAAAAAAGGGGAGCCGGGGTGTGACCATCGGCCGCTACCATTTTTGGACATCCGTCTTTTCGGGAGTAGCCGTCATGCTTGGGGGCTTCATGATCGATTTGTTTACTTTGGATATCATTTTTTACGCAAGTTCTTTGATATTATTTGGAAGCGGCTTTTTTGTCTTGAAAATAAACGAAGTGCGGGAAAAGGAGAATGAAAATGGAAAACCCAAAGCTGAAAACACTGCATGAGGAATGGCTTATAGAAGCGACGATAGATGATATGCAGGAAAAGTTGGCCTCCGGGGAATTGACATCTGTTGAATTGGTACATATGTATTTGCACAGAATTGCGGAATATGACGAAGAAATCCGCTCGGTTCTTGAAATTAACCCGGATGCCCTGCATATTGCTGCTGCACTTGATGCGGAGCTGAAAACAAATGGACCGAGAAGTCCGCTTCATGGCATTCCTGTTTTGCTGAAAGATAATTTGGATACAGGGGATAAAATGCATACATCCGCAGGTTCTTTGGCCCTGGCCGGCCACTGCGCAGAGAGGGATTCCTTTGCAGCTGCAAAGCTGAGGGCTGCGGGTGCTGTCCTGCTTGGTAAAACAAATATGACGGAATGGGCCAACTTCATGACGTTTGGAATGCCGAGCGGGTATAGCTCAAGGGGGGGACAAACCGTAAATCCATACGGGAACTTTGATGTGGGCGGCTCCAGCTCCGGGTCGGGCGCTGCGATTGCCTCCAACTTTGCTGCAGCCGCAATCGGTACAGAAACATCAGGCTCCATTTTGAATCCATCTTTGAAAAATGCATTGGTGGGCATCAAGCCGACGGTCGGACTAATCAGCCGGAGCGGAGTCATCCCGATTGCACACAGCCAGGACACTCCCGGACCGATGGCTAGAACGGTCAGAGATGCAGCCCATGTATTGAGCGCCATCGCTGGTGCGGATGAAAAGGATCCCGCCACTTTGGCAAACCCCGAGCCTGGCGGGAGAAATTATGCGAAAGAATTGACAAACACCAGCTTGAAAGGCTTCCGGATCGGCTTTGCCGGGGAACCATACTCCAACCGCATGAATAAACACAAGCTGGCCTTGGTCGAAAGTGCCATTGCAACGCTTAAAGAGCTGGGCGCAGAAGTGGTGGAGGCCATTGAGATCCCATCAGCTCATGAAAACTGGGGATTTGAAATATTAACCTATGAATTCAAGCCTGATCTGAATGCGTATCTTGGAGCAACACCAGCTTCAAATCCCATCCGCTCGCTGAAGGATGTCATAGCCTTCAATGAAGCGGACCCGGAGAGAATGCTGAAATACGGGCAAAAGCTCCTCGTTGCTTCTGAAGATACGAGAGGAAGCCTTACGGAGCCGGCGTATATTCACGCTTTGGAAAGAGATCAATATTTGGCGAGGGAGCAGGGAATTGATTACGCATTGAACAAGCACGGACTCGATGCCATTCTCTTTGGCGGGGACAGGGGTTCTGTCATTGCGGCAAAGGCAGGCTATCCTTCCGTGATTGTTCCGGCGGGGTTCATTCCAAACGGGGAGCCGTTCGGCGTGATGTTTACAGGGACCGCATACAGCGAGCAGCCCCTGCTTAACATTGCGTATGCGTTCGAGCAGGCGACAAAAAGCCGGAGGGCGCCAGTGTTGGAAAAGAAATGAAGCTATAAAGGAAGAGGGATCGGCCAGTGTGGGCGATTCCCTTTTTTTAGGTGAAAACAGTTGATTTCGGGAGAGGTGGATTCGTAATATCCGCAGGGTGTGGGAACCCCGATTTACGAACCCGCCGGGCGAATGTACGGAAGCCGTCATTGTGTGCGCATAATCTTAAATTCTTTTCGTTTCGCCATGTTTCATGACCAACAGTCGATCTGCCCCAAGTTCCCGTTTCTTCCATTCTGTGTACATCCGGTCCAGCGCTTCTTTCGGTGTATCATCCGCAAGCCGGTATGCTCCGTAGTGCATGGGAATCATCATCTTGGCGCCCGTGTCCATAAATGCCCGTACCGCCTCTTCAGGGGACACATGCTGCTCGGCCATGAACCACTCCGGTTCATAGGCTCCGATGGGCATCAGGCAGAAGTCGATTTCAAACTTTTTCCCTATTTCTTTAAAGCCCCTGAAGTAGCCGCTGTCTCCTGCAAAATATATATATGGCTGATTTTTTCCGCCTATTACCCAGCCGCCCCAATGTGAACAGTTTGTATCCATCAATGTCCGCTTTGTCCAATGCTGTGCGGGAACAAAGGTGATCTTCAAGCCGTCCATTGATTTTTCGTCCCACCAGTTGAATTCGACCGTTTTTCCAAATCCTCTTTTCTTAAACCACGGACCCAGTCCAATGGGTACAAAAAAAGCAGGTTCTCCTTTCAATTTGCGAAGGGATGAATAATGCAGATGGTCATAATGACTATGGGAGATCAATACGAGATCGATTGGCGGCAAGGCATCGATCGGCAGCCCCGGTTTTGAAAGGCGCTTGTCCAGCCCAAGGCGTCCGGCCCATACGGGGTCCGTCAGGATATTCATTCCGTTTGCCTGAATGAGGAAGGTGGAATGGCCAATCCATGTGATGGTGGGGACGGAACGGTTATCTTGCAAAAAAGCTTCTTCCGTTTTCTCCGCAGCAGGGACTCGAAACGAAAGATCTTTTTGTTTTACCCTCCTTTCCTTTCTCCATTGAATTAAATCTTTTATTGATTTGACCGTTTGAATCCGGTCTAAATTTTCGTATCTCTTTTTCATTCTTGCACACCTCTGGCCAATCAGGACTTTTTCTCTATTTTAATACGAAACACAGCCCGCAGACAAAATCCGGTTTTGATTTGGTATTGGGGGACGGTTGATAGTATGATGGTAACACAATGAAAAATGAGAGAAGCAGGGAGATTATCATGAACAGGAACGATTCAATCATAACGAATATGAAGCCTTTTATTCAGGATATATGGAAGAAATCTGGATTTTCGGAGCCGACTCATATCCAAAGAAAGACGATGCCGCTCATCTTGGATGGAAAGGATATGGTGGCTGAATCCCCTACAGGGACAGGGAAAACGTTGGCCTACCTGCTCCCCGTGCTTGAAAAGCTGGATGAATCCAATAAGGCGCTGCAGGC
>DATBUB010000220.1:0-7546 GCA_036516555.1 Bacillaceae bacterium | reverse complement strand
AATGGACAAGCAAATACAGCAAATCTTCCAGCCCTTCCACCAGCAGGGTTTCCCTGCTTCCATCCCAATAGTCTTTTGCTCGAAGGGCGGCTTCGATATCTTCTATAAATCTATCAAATTCATTTTCATCTTCAGCCAGATCCATACTATTGATTATTTGGCTGGCCATGCTTTCATATCCGCATAAAGCAAGGCCTGCAGCTAATTCATTCGTTGTTAGATTGATTGTTCCAGTACTGTTCATCTGCTTCTCCTTCTCTAATACCTATCTAAACAAACCCGAAACGAATTTACCGGCTCCGGAAAGTTTATCCCCTAAATCGCCGGCCCATTTCTTGGCCTTTTCAACCTGCTCCCCTACCCATTTTCCGGCTTTCTCACCGGCTTCCTTTACCTTGTCTTCAGCTAAAATGGATGTCACAATCCCGACTGTCGCTCCAATGGCTCCTCCAATAAGAGTGCCTGGACCTGGACAAATCATACTTCCTATCACAGCTCCGCCCGTAGTCAAACCGGCGACCCCGATATCCATGCCGATCCCGGCTGCCGCTCTTCCGCCCTTTTCCCATCCGCTTTTGTACTTGTTCTTATCGCTGACAAACTCCCCGGCATTTGTCCCAACCGAGAACAAAATGCCTACATAGGGGATTCTCTTTGCAATCTTCGTCAGCGACTTTGCATCAGTCAATTGTTTCGCTGTTCCTTTTACGTCTATAGGAAGTCTCTTGTATTCGTCTGATACGGCGTCGGCAAACTTCATGTATGGATGCTGGTGCTGCAATATTTTAAGATAGCTTTGAACGTTTGCACCAGGATTAAGACCAACCAAATGGCGCAGCAGCCTGCTTGGTGAGTTTTGGAATTTGGAAAAATAAGATGCCACGCTTGCGGCAGTGCTGGCTGTCCCTTTCTTCAACACCTTTTCTATGGTTGAGGCAAGCTTAGAAGCATATTTTCCATTCTTCTTCACCCAATCCGGGTGTGCTCTGATCTTAAAATTCCCCTTGCCGTCCTTAACAAATGTAAGCCGTTTCGAAAGCAGTATGGAGGCAGCCAGTGTACCTTTCAAGGCATCCACTCCCCCGTTCAGCTTCCCGATCTTGTCAAGCCAGTCGGCCACATTGCCCATAAGAGTGGAGTCGCCTTGCTTAATGGACAGTTCAAGGGCGGAATCAAACAATTTGGTGATGGCACCCGTTTCCTCAAAAAACTTTTCTATCTCCCCGATTGTTTTTTTGCTTAAAACAATTCCGCCTTGGCTCCACCCTTCAATTTTTGCGGTAAAAGATGAAATTTGATTGATCTCTTCCTTCGATGAGGATAGCTTGCCTTTGGCAGACTGATCCATTTTTTGCAGATCGGATACAGTACGTTCCGCATGGCTTCGAGCCCGGTCTATCTTAAACTGAAGAGGGGCAAGCGAAATGTTTGATCCACCCACTATGTCGCTTACTCTGCTGAAATCTCTGTTGATGGAGTCTATCACACTTTGGGCAGCCGTTTCCAGTTTATTTAAGCCCGTTTTCACTTCCTGCTCAATAAAATCCTGTCTGACAAGGCCATTGCTGTTTTCATAGTCACCGATTATATTCTTAATCTCATTCAGTTTCTTCATATATGTATCAAGGAATTGGTTGAGCAAGAGAATGGCGGGGATGTGGAGGACAGTAAAATGTTCCTTGATTGCTTCCCCTGTTTTGCCTTTTAATCCATCTAGATCGATAACTCGGTTGAGGGAATTTCGGATATCAAGGATTTGCTGTTTCTCTGCTGTCTTCTTTTTGATGGAGGAATCGATCTCTGAATAAACTTCCGATACTTTTAACACCTTCATTCTTCTCTTCTCCTTTATTTCGCCTTATGTTGCCCCGCCAGTTCCTCATCCGTTTCAAACAAGCTTTCTACGCTGGAGGAGGCATCTTGTTCGACTCTTAACAGGATGGCTTTGTACTGCTCAAGGATTTGATAATACGTTTTTTCCAATTGCAGGATTTCCTTTGTAAGATCCAGTTCACTGACAGCAAAGTCGACATTTGGGCTGGCCGTATCAAGTGACTGGACTTTCCCTTTTAAATCTTTAAGGGCAGCCTCCACTTCACTTTTCACTAACTTAATTTCTGACATGATTCTACCTCACTTATCGGAATTTCTCAGCTGGCTGATAGCACTTCTTTTAGATGCAATCGAACTTTCCAGCGAGCGGTTTTGTGCTTCATAATACGAAATTTTTTCTTCTATATTCGTAAGCATTCTCTCGATGTCTTGATTGCCTATACGGTTGAAGGCTTCTTCCATATCCGACCTCATGTCAAGGAACCGCTCCGCACGCCTGCCGGCCCATGATGCAGCAGACAATACAGGCTGATCAATGAGAGGCTTCTTTGAGAAAAATTCTCCCTGCCCCATTGAAATATTTTGCAATGCTTGCTTCAAGCGGACGAGTTTCTCGATGTTTTGATGGATTTGTGCGTTTAATGAAGAGATTTCGTTATACAATTGGTTGATGATATAGGTGTTATCTGCCATATGACCCACCCCATAATTCGTTCTAATTGGTATTCACTCCCATTATTTTATCTAATATGGCCTTATTGTTGTACTGAAAAAGCCGGAATTTTAGCAAAATGAATCCTTTTTCCCACAATGCAAGCCTCTATTGGTTATTTACCAACTTACCAGCCAATTGAAACCTACTTATATACCAGTTCTTTTGTCATGCATATAACCAAAATCAGCCGGATAGACAGTAAAAAAGCACCGTCCTGTTGCAGACAGTGCCTCTTAAAAGAAAACGTCGATTAAAATTTTATTTTCATTGCTTTGGCCATCAATACCGGCAAATCTGTGTTTTGATTAAGACCTGCAAACAGATGAGATCCCGGCCCGTATGCATAGAGCGGAACATCGACTCCGGTATGCTGGGTGCTGGTCCAGCCAACGAGGGCACGCTCGGAAACCACCCCGTTGATGGCAATGTCAGGCTTGGCTGCTGTCCTTATCATTTGTTCTTCTTCATCCGTCAGGTCAATGCCGGTGTACTCCTTCACCACTTCCGCAGCATTGTTTCGGCCTTCATCGAGCTTGCCGGCCATAAAGGCTCCGCTGGCCGTGACGTTCCGGAGAACTTCCACATTCGCATCGTACACACCATATCCTCCAACCGACATGCCTCCGGTATCATGGTCT
Organism: Bacillaceae bacterium; assembly: GCA_036516555.1. Lineage (GTDB taxonomy): Bacteria > Bacillota > Bacilli > Bacillales > Bacillaceae_C > DATBUB01. The sequence goes on along the minus strand of DATBUB010000220.1, from coordinate 4,360 downwards.
CCCGCAACAACAATGAGGGTGTTCCGGTCTCTTTTTGCAAAAGCCAGTGCTTCTGCCAACGCCTCTTCAAATGCCTCTGCATCCTTCATGGCCCAGGCTGCATCATGAGCGTGTCCTGCCCAGTCAATTTGACTGCCTTCTATCATCAAAAAGAAACCGTCTTTATCTTTCTTCAGGACATCCAGGGCTGCAGACGTCATTTCCGCAAGGCTGGGCTGATCGGTCTCATCACGGTCCAGTTCTGGGGCCATCCCCTCGTCAGCGAAGAGCCCGATAAGTTTGCCTGCCTTTTTGGATTGATCCAATGATTCGCGGTCGAATGCCATTTTATACCCATTCTTTTTTGCCTTGCGTAACAGCTCTTCAGGAAAGTATTTTTTGCCTCCGCCCAGAATGACATCCACATCATTATCGAGCAGCTGCGGAGCGATATCCGCCTCATCTGAGCGTGAAGCAACATGGGATGCGAACACGGCAGGGGTTGCATGCGTAATGGTAGAAGTGGCGACAAGTCCGGATGACTTCCCTGCATCCTCAGCCGCTTCCAGTATTGTTCTGAGTTCTTTTCCATCAGGTGAGGTGCTGATCATGCCGTTATTTGTCTTTTTGCCGGTCGCCATGGCCGTTCCTGCAGCTGCCGAATCCGTCACTTCTGAATCAGCAGAGTGGGTCCGGTGCATACCGACAAGCATGGAATCAAGCAGGGATTCTTCTCCCTTAAACCATCGGTAGTTTGTGGCAAAGGAAGCTGAAAAACCATCTGGAATCATGAAGATGACATTTTTCACTTTTCCATTGTGATTTTCGATTTTGGCCTCTTTTGCTTCCGCATTAAAATCAGGAAGGTTGGCACCAAGAACGGTTCCAAAAGCCAGGATCGAGACAGCGGCCAAAGCAACTGTTTTCTTTTTCAGCACATCAAACAAATTAATCCCCTCCAAATGGTTTATTCAACGCCATTATAATGGAGATTCTTTAAGAAAGGCTGAAGGCTATGTAAACAGATGGTAAAGTGAGAAAAACAGGAATAAACTCATGATAAAAAGGGATTTTTCTCCAAAATACTAGTGGCACGGAACCGCGAATTACGGCCTTTTCTGTCCTTTAATGGCCCCATTACTATTTTTTATGCCGCTGCCACGTTAAAAAACACTTCTAAAGGCATACAATAATCAGTTGTTTTCTTTACATTTCCTTCATACTTATGCAATCTAACCAAAAGGACTGTGCCAAGCGAAACCGCATGGGACAGTCCTAATTTTGTTTCAATAAAGAAATCAGGTCGTGTCTTGTCGATGCTGTGGAATTTCTTCTTTCATCAGCCATTTATGATAGAAGTATTCCCCAGCAGCAATTACAAGCGCAGTGGCAAAAGCTTCCCCTGCCACGTCATCATAGCCGGCCATATTCAATCCCATCCATATCACCAGGAAGGAGAGTACAAAATCACCAACTGTTGCCGCTATGTTCCCCATCCTGGGGAGAACCATCATATCACCTGTGAAATAAGCCAGGAGGAGCAATATAATGCCCAGTAAGGTGGATGTCACGAACGATATATCATTGAGGAGGGTAAGGACGATCCACATGACAGGCAAAACGAGCAATGCTTTGACGCCCAGCGCTTTACCGTGATTCATTTTTTCCATCTCCTTGTTGCTGAATTTGTTATAACCATATATTACCCATCATCAAGGAAATAAACTCACTATATTTTCGGGCGTTTTTTCAATTGCGGGCAGCGTTTTTCTGAGTGGATAAAGGGAAAAGGATCCACTAAGCAGTTTCAAAGGGAGGGTTACTCAATGATGAAAGATAGCAAAAAAACATCTGAGAATGATTCTGTGGAACAAAAGGAGAAGAAAAAGCTTGGCAAGGATATCGACCCTCAAAGGGAGGGTTCCAAAGAACCCGATAAGCGAAAAGATAATTAGGAACCATAAAGGCCCTTCACATACGAAGGACCTTTGTTTTTTATAATACTTTGCTTAGAAACTCTTTTGTCCGTTCATGTTGCGGGTTTGTAAACAATTGGACAGGTTCATTTTCCTCAACGATATAACCGCTGTCCATGAAGATGACCCTGTCGCCCACTTCCCTTGCAAAACCCATTTCATGTGTGACGACAATCATTGTCATGCCGTCTCTGGCCAGCTGCTTGATGACTTCCAGTACTTCTCCCACCATTTCCGGATCCAATGCCGATGTAGGCTCATCGAAGAGCATGACCTTCGGCTCCATCGCAAGTGCGCGGGCTATAGCCACTCGCTGCTTTTGGCCGCCAGAAAGAGAATCAGGGTATACATGGGCCTTTTCGGAGAGCCCCACTTTATTCAGCAGCCCCATGGCTTTTTTCTCAGCCTCTGCCTTTTTGATTCCTTTTACATTCATCGGTGCCAGTGTAATATTTTCCAGTATGGTTTTATGGGGAAATAAGTTGAAATGCTGAAATACCATTCCCACATTTCTTCTTATTTCATTGATATCAGTTTTTTTATTGGTCAAATCTTTGCCATCCATATAAACATGGCCGCCCGTTATGGATTCCAGCAGGTTCAGGCAACGGATGAAGGTGGACTTACCCGAGCCGGAAGGGCCGATGACAACGACCACCTCCTGCGGCTTAACTTCCAATGAAATATCTTTCAAGACTTCATTGTCGCCGAAGGATTTTTTTAAGTTTTTGACGGAGATCATTCAGTTTTCATTCTCCTTTCAATGTAGTTCATCAAATGGGTAAGGGATAGCGTAAGAACCAGATAAATGAGGGCAACCGTAATATATGGCTCCCAAACCCGGATATATTGGCCGCCTGCAGCACGTCCCCAATACATCAATTCAGGGGCGGCAATAATGGCGCCAAGGGAGGATTCCTTTAATAATACAATAAATTCGTTTCCGAGTGGAGGGATCATCCTTTTGACGGCCTGCGGCAAGATTACGAGCTTCATAGCTTGCCTGTGGCTCATTCCCAGTGAACGCGCGGCTTCCATTTGTCCGCGGTCGATCGACTGGATGCCCGCTCGGAAAATCTCTGCAATATAGGCCGCCGAGTTGAGGGATAGCGCTAAAATAGCCGAAACAATAGGGTTTGCCGGGGACATGAAAAGCGGCACAACGCCAAAGTGAATCAGGAGAATTTGTACGAGAAGAGGTGTGCCCCTGAAAAAGTTGATATACCAGATAAAAGGAAGCCTGAGCAAGCTGTTGGATGACATCTTCCCGAGTCCGATGAGCAAGCCGAGGAGCAGCCCGATCAGGATGCTTCCCAGAGAAAGGCCAATCGTTAATAAAGTTCCCTTAAGAAAATATGGTGCATAGTCAATGATAATATCAAAGCGAATGTCCATGGCGTTCCACTCCTTCCTTCATTAAAAATGGCTGTCCACAGGCTAAAGCCTTCAGTGGACAGCCGCTCGTTCTTACGATATTTATTTTGCCGCTTCTTTCAAAGACTCAAGATCCGGCTTTTCACCGTTAAACCACTTTTTGTATAATTCCTCGTATTTTCCATTTTCAAACAACGTATTGAGGGCTTTATCAAAATCTGCCTTTAACTCGCTTCCTTTAGGAAAAGCAAATCCATAATATTCAGGTTCAAACTGTTCGTCCGATACCGTTTTGATTTTGCTGTTCGGGTTATTTTTCACAAATTCCAGGGCAACGGCAATATCCGTGACGACTGCATCGACGTTGTCACTTTGGAGAGCCTGGAACATAAGAGCCGCCGTTTCATATTTTGAAATGTCTTTGGCGTTTTGCCCTACTACTGCTTCAGCTGCAAATTGTCCGGTTGTACCGTTTTGAACACCGATTTTCTTTCCTTTTAAATCCTCTGCCGTTTTGATGTCTGTTCCTTCTTTGAAAGCGATCATGCTGGTAGATTCAAAGTACGGCACGGAAAAATCATAGGTTTTCAGTCGCTCCGGCGTGATGGTGATGCCTGATGCCCCAATGTCAAGCTGCTTCCCTTGAAGACCCGCAAGCATGGCATCCCAGCCTGTGTTTTCAATTTTCACTTCGTATCCTGCCTCTTCAGCGGCAGCCGTCAGCAAATCAACATCGAAACCGCTGACTTTTCCTTTATCCATAAATTCAAATGGAGCAAATGTGGCTTCGGTTCCTACGTTAAGAACTTTTTTCTCTTCAGAACCTTCCCCGCTTCCAGAACTCTTATCGCTTGTTCCGCACGCAGCCAAAAGCAGAAGGCTTCCGATGGCCAGAGCCAAAAATGATTTTTTGAATAAAAATGACATAGTAGCAACCCCTCTATTTTTTTCGTTAGTAAAATAATACCGTGATTAAAGGCATTTATCAATATTTTTTAAAATAAAATTTATTTTTAATAATTATATTGAAC
>DATBUB010000219.1:0-5338 GCA_036516555.1 Bacillaceae bacterium | reverse complement strand
GTTGGACCAGTTCTTCCAATTTCCCCTTGCCGATATAGGTTGCCGGATGTTTCCGGTCGCGCTTTTGTGTAAGCCGGGCCAGCACTTCTCCCTGTGCCGTATGGGTGAGGGATGCCAGCTCCTCCATGGAATAATGGAAATGCCGGTCGCTCTCCCCTAGCTGACAGCCGACCAGTATCGCTCTTTCTCTCTGAATATCCTGCAATAAGATCTCCTTCTTTCCGACTCGACATCTTTTAATAATGATAGCAGAACTTCATCCGGAAAACGAATACGGCAAATACAGCATGATCTAAAAACCCGGCCGTATTTGCCCTCTCCTGCCATTATTCATGCAAAACGAGATCAAGGCTCATCAATGTCATCAGATCGTCCTTTTCAAGCTCCTGGCGTGTGAGAAGCCGCATGGCCTGCGAACGGATGGTCTTCTCAATGATGTTCCGGACATAGCGGCCATTGGAAAATCCCGCCGGGTTGGTGCCCCTGATAAAGGTTAGATGTTCCTTCAGTTTCTTCTCTGCATCGGCGCTCAGCTGATACTCCTTCTCGCCGAGCATTCTTCTCCCTATTTCCATCAGTTCTTGGACGTTATAATCGGGGAAATCGAAAACGAGCGGAAACCTGGAGTGCAGCCCCGGGTTCAGGCTCAGGAAATAGTCCATCTCCCTTGAATACCCTGCCAAGATCAGAATGAATTCATGCTGTTTATCCTCCATATGTTTCACAAGTGTGTCGATGGCTTCCTTCCCGAAATCTTTCTCTCCGCCGCGGCCGAGAGAGTACGCCTCATCGACGAACAAGATGCCGCCTGAAGCCTTTTTAATGAGATCCCTCGTCTTTTGCGCAGTATGGCCGATATATTCCCCGACAAGATCAGCCCGTTCCGCTTCAATTAAATGGCCTTTTGGAAGAACCCCCATTTTCTGAAACAGCTTGCCGATCAATCTGGCGACCGTTGTTTTTCCGGTTCCGGGATTTCCCTTAAACATCATGTGCAATGCCTGCTGGCTTGCCTTCAGTCCTGCTGATTCCCTTTTTTTATTAATATAAATCCAAGCATACACTTCTTTCATCATTTTTTTGATTTCATCCATACCTACAAGCTCATTCATCTCTTCTTCAATTTCTTTTAATATGGCATGCTCTCCAGCCAACAGCTTGGAGACAACGCCTTTTCCTGTGTGATGTTTTGCTTTCTCTCTCTTATGGACATTCAGCATGATGCTGATCTGTCCGTTGTTTTTCATGCGTATCGGATCGTCCATCGCCCATCACCTCACATTTCAAAAACAGTATACGCCCAGTTTGACAATTGGTGCTTGAGCAAAAGAAAGGATGTATGGCCATTGCTCAATGCTCTTGGGAACATGATTGTTTGGTCTTTTGAGCAGCAAGGATCCTTCCTTATTATATTCTTGAACAAAGGCAGGCATGACCCCATTGCCGTTCCGGGTTGTTATACACATTGAAAAAGCGTACATGGACATATCCATGTACGCTTGGCGTTGCCGTTTATTGCTGTTCTTCGAAGTTGATCTGAACATTCCGCTGCGGGGAAAAAGTCGAAATGGCATGTTTATAGACAAGCTGCTGTTTTCCCTCAGATTCGAAAAGAACCGTGAAATTGTCAAAGCTCTTCACCTGGCCCCTCAATTGAAAGCCATTCAGAAGGAAAACGGTCACCTGTACATTTTCTTTGCGGAGCTGATTCAAAAATTGATCCTGAATATTGATGGGTTGTTTCATTTCTATACCTCCTCTTTCTATCTCTATGACTATGTATTCGATTTTAAATGAAGCATTCCTGCAATAAATTGAATTATTTCAGCAGTTTTCTTCAAGTGTTCCCCTTCTGCCGTCATATCAAACCAGCGGACATCCATTTTATTTCGGAACCATGTCAGCTGCCGTTTGGCATAATTTCTTGAATTCTTTTTTAAATGTTCAATCGCCTCCTCAAGAGTGACCAAACCATCCAAGTACTGGTATATTTCCTTGTAGCCGATGGCCTTGACAGACTGGACGTCTCTGATGCCGCGTTGGTGAAGGGACATTACTTCTTCAAGAAGTCCCTCTTGGAGCATCAGGTCAACCCTTTTATTGATGCGGGTATATAAAAGCTCCCGCTCCATCGCCAAGCCGGCCAGCGCGGTGTCGTACATCAGCCCTTTGTTTTGTTCCTGCTGATACTCTGACATGGTTTTTCCTGTGCTATGGAAGATTTCCAATGCGCGTATGAGGCGTCTGATATTATGCGGGTGGATGTTTTCAGCGCTTTCCGGATCGATTGTCTTAAGCTTTTCATACAGGTCAGCTGTGCCTCCGCCGCTTGCTATTTTCTCCAATTGTTGCCGATACAGCGGGTCGCCGGGACTCTCAGAAAATTGATAGTCATACAAAACGGATTGGATGTAAAGGCCGGTTCCCCCTACAATAAAAGGCAAGGCACCCCTGTTGGAAATCTCGGAAATTTTCTGCCTTACCAGGCTTTGGAATTCTGCAACAGAAAAAGGTTCATCCGGATCCCGGATATCAAGCAAATGGTGGGGAACCCCGTCCATCTCGCAAGGCTGGATTTTTGCCGTCCCAATGTCCATCCCGCGGTAAATCTGCATGGAGTCTCCGCTGATGATTTCGGCATTGAATGTTTTGGCTATTTCGATGCTCAGCTTTGTCTTGCCTACGGCAGTGGGGCCAACCAGTACAATCAGCTTTTGCTTTTCTTTCAATGGGTTCACTGCTTTCCCGTATGGTGTTTACCGTTTATCTTACCATACTCCTCATGCAATTAGAAATGATGTAAGCAAAGTACAGTTGATTGGCAAGACTGAAAACCTCGGCGTTTACACAAGCAAAATCGGCCAGCCGCCCTCCACAACTTGGCGAGCCTTCTGGGCAAAATAGGTAAACGAATGGAAAAAGAGACCAAACATCCTGACGGTCTACCTGCCATCCCGGATGTCCAGCCCCTATATGAATGAATCTTATAAGTGAAAAAGGAAAAATCAATAGAAAAAAATTCCCAGGCACACAAAAATGACTACGAGGGTCAAAACGACATAGATCCATGACAAAGATTTGATATTCACCCGGAGCGAGCTCGTTTCATAGTCATGGGACCTGGCAATCTCATTTTCCAGCGTGTCTCCCTCCGCTTCATATTGCTTCAGCTTTGAGCTCACATCCTTGCCGACAAGCAAAGTCCCGACAAGGGCGACTATACATGTGATAGCGGATGCTATAATTAGGAAAGCAGTCACGATTATCACTCCTAATAATTAAATAAATTCAATGGATTACACCCTTATTGTACCAATCATAATCCTTAAGCGAGGATAAGTAAACTGACATTTTCGTGTCTTTTTCTCGTTACATGATCCTTTTGAACATCTTTTCCATCTCATAAGTGGAATAATGTATGATGATCGGCCTGCCGTGCGGGCAGGTAAAAGGATCCTCGGTTTTTCGCAAATCATTGAGAAGGGCCTGCATTTCCTCATTCCTCAAGTACTGATTCGCTTTGATGGATGCCTTGCAGCTCATCATGATGGCGGCTTCTTCCCTTAATTTTTTGATATCCACTTTTTTCATGGAAAGCAGCTGTTCAATCATTTCCTCAATGATGAAATGTTCCCTGCCTGCAGGGAACCATTGCGGATGCGACCTTACAATGAAGCTGTTTGTACCGAAGTTTTCCAAAAAAACACCGACTTTTTCCAGCTCATGAACATTCTCCATGATCTTCATATACTCGTCTGACGAAAATTCCAGTGTGAGAGGCACAAGCAAATCTTGAAGCTCATTTGCCACTTTCCCTACTTTCTCCCTGAAAAACTCATACTTGATCCTTTCCTGAGCCGCATGCTGGTCTACGATATACAAGCCCCTCTCATTTTGCGCAAGAATATAGGTGCCGTGCATTTGGCCAATGGGATATAGCTGCGGCATCCGTTCGTCATGGGAGCCGTCCTTGGTTTCTTGCAGCTCCTTGGATTTTGGTTCAGGCGGCAAGGATTCAGGCTCTTTCGCAACGAAAAATGAGTGAACAGATTCTTTCTGTACGGAATACTCTTCTTTGTGGACCTCTTCGTCCTTTGGGCGATATACCGCTTCATTATCAGAAAGGCGTACCTTTTGGTCCTGCAATGATGATTGTGCTGGCAACTCTCTTCTGTCTGCCTGTTCCAGGTTCAACTCCGTCTGAACCGACGGAACCTTCTTTTCCCTGGCTGGACCCATAGCAGGAATCAAGTCGGTTTTCCGGAATTGTTTTCTGATGGAGGCGGAAATGAGTTCATTCAGTTCGGCTTCCTTGCTCAGCCTTACTTCCATTTTTGCCGGATGGACATTGACATCGACCAGAATGGGGTCCATTTCAATGGACAGCAGGACAATGGGATAACGGCCAATGGGGAGAAGGGTGTGATACCCTTCCATGACAGCTTTCACGAGTGAATAGTTCTTGATGAACCTTCCGTTCACCATCGTTGATATATAACTTCTGGACGCCCTTGTGACCTCAGGGAGCGAAATATAGCCCGATATGTTGAAATCAAGAGAAGTCCCCTGTATCGGAATCATATTTTTGGCGATGTTGAGTCCATAAATCGCTGCAAGGACCTGCCTTACATCTCCATTTCCATTTGTTTGCAGAAGGACTTTTTCATGGTGTCTCAGTCTGAAGGAAATGTTGGGATGTGCCAGCGCAAGCCTGTTGACGATATCGGATATATGCCCAATTTCAGTATGTATAGTTTTTAAGTATTTTAATCGGGCGGGTGTATTGTAGAACAGGTCCGTTACCGTAATATCCGTTCCTTTTCTGCCGGGACCCTTTTCCTGTAAGGTAATTTTGCCGCCCTCCAGCCTGAGCTTTGTCCCAATGCCTCCATCTTGCGCTGTTACTATATCAAGGTTGGAGACGGAGGCAATGGAAGGCAGCGCCTCCCCCCTAAAGCCAAGGGACCGAATCCGGAAAAGGTCATTTTCATCCTTGATTTTGCTTGTAGCATGCCTTCTGAACGCCGCCGCAGCATCTTCTTCCCCGATACCTTTCCCGTTATCCAAGACTCGTATTTTACCAAGACCTGCTTCTTCGATATCGATTTCAATAACAGTACTGCCGGCATCAATGGCATTTTCAGCCAGCTCCTTCACGACGGAAGCCGGCCTTTCCACCACCTCGCCTGCCGCAATTTTATTGGACAGTGCATCATCCAGCTCAATGATTTCCCGCATAAGGCTGCACACCTCCCGTGCGTCAACTTTTCTTCAGTTTCTTCTGGATTTCATAAAGGACATTCAGCGCCTGGAGCGGATTCATCTCGAGGAGATTCAG
>DATBUB010000218.1:0-10488 GCA_036516555.1 Bacillaceae bacterium | reverse complement strand
AAGATGTCAATAATATGGCCTATGGACTCTCCTTTTGTTAAAATTTTCATTTTTCCTTCGGATTCTTTCTCAATCCGCACTCCATGCTGTGTCAGCAGTTCTATCGCTTTCTCTAAGTCGTTTACGGTGAAGGTATAGCTGATGAATTCATATTGGGATATATCCTCCTCTATCAGTCTTCCGCTTTTTAAAAATAGGATTTGAGACGTCACTCGATCGATTTCAGCCAAATTATGAGAGGATAATAGAACGGTTTTTCCTTCTTCAAGGAGCTCGAGCAATAAATTCCTCACTTTAATAGCACTTGTAGGGTCTAGGCCATTCAATGGTTCATCTAAAATCAATAGCTTTGGATCATTCACAATCGACATTGCCAATAGCAAATGCTGTTTCATGCCGAGAGAATAATTCCCCACCTTTTTATGCAAGTAGTGTGTAATTCCAATCCTTTCCGCTGTCTTTACAATCTGCTCCTTAGATAATCCCTGGACATCCCCAATGAATTGAAGATGATCGTAGCCTGTTAAATAATCATATAAAACCGTATTGTCTTGCATAAAGCTAATCTCCCGGAAAATCGATGGATCTTTATTGCTTTTGTTCAGGACCGTCACGCTGCCAGTATCGGCAGACAATAGATTCGTAATGATGCTCAGTAACGTCGACTTCCCTGATCCGTTTGGTCCGACAAGAGCCAAAATCGATGGGCGGTCGATTGTAAAGGATATATCATTCAGCACCTTTTCTTTTCCATATGACTTATGGACATTCTGCACCGCTAATATCACGCTCTCCCCTCCCGACTAATCTGTATTTATATTCATATTTACCTAAATTTTGGTCTAATGGAGTGTAAAACTCTCGTCCATCTTTATTTATATGATGGACGAGTGCCTTTTTGTATTCTGTTTTTTCAAACATTTTTTCGCCTAAATAGCTGTCACTTCTTTTTCTCCATGACAGCAAAGTAATTGTCTTCATCATCGGCAAAGTTGAATACCTTGCCTGTAGGCATATTCACCATTTCTCCGACGGTAATGGTTTTGTCTGAGAAGTCTTTATACAGCTCGTCTATATTATCTGTAAAGAACATGATGGAAGGGGTCAGAAGATTGACCCCCCGCGACATTTTGGCAATCGTTTCTTTGTCATGCAGAACAATGCTTGTTTCAGAATCTTTGGCAGGAGCGATTTCAAACCATCTAAACCCTTGTCCGTTATCCTCCTTGGAGATCAAGCTGAATCCGGCCTTTTCTGTCCAGAACCGCAATGACGCTTCCTGGTCATTGACGTATAACATAATTTGCCCGACTGTATGAATCATCTTTATCATCCTTTCTTATACCTTTCTTATTTGTTCTGGATGAATATCTATGGTGACATCTTTATCATTGAGCTTTTCAAATATGGGGTGAAACCAGCATACGAGCGTTGTCAATGCGATCATGCATCCCAGGACAGCAAACAATATTGGAATGGAAAAGTATTCAGCAAAGACACCGCCCAAGGCAGCACCGAAAGGAACGCCCGCCTGGGCCATCAATACCCTCACGGAGAAGACCCTGCCGCGCAAATGCTCGGGCACTCTCCGCTGATACAGCGTTGTATTATTGATGTTGAAGGTGATGGCAAATGCCCCCTGAGCAAATGAGATGACCAGAGCCAGCCAGTAATAAGGCGTCCAAGCCAGACAAAGAAATAAGACGCCGTTCATAAATAAAGAGCCAAGCATTACTCCTTTTCTGTTTTCCGGCTCCTTCAGCGTTCCTGTCAGCGTTGTGCCCGCCACCATGCCTAACGAGAAAGCGGAAGTAAACAGCCCATATTGAAAAGCGGTTCCGCCCAATTCGTCCGTGATATAGGGCAAAAACATGGGCTGTGCCGCTCCGGAGCTGAAATTGATCAGCAGCATCATCATTCCCACCCAGAACAAGACCGGGTAGATGCGAAAAAATTGAAGCCCCTCTTTAAATTGGGTGAACCAGCTCTCCTGCTTTTCGACCTTCGTTTTCTTCGAGCTTGGGTTCATCATGAGCAGAAATCCTGATGCTCCTAAAGAAATGACGAGAACATACAAAACTGGCTCTGTCCCAAATGCCGAGATCAGGACGCCGCCGAGCGTGGGACCCAGCAGCATCATGACCTGCCCCGTCCCTTCCAGCAAGGAATTGCCTTTCATCAGTTTTTCCTTCGGCAGTATGTCCGCCACGTATGCCATGCTTGCCGGGTAAAAGATCGGCTGAGCGATCCCAGTAGCGATTGAAATCATATACAAGTGCCAGGTCTCAAGCGTATTTGTGGAGATGAACACCATCAAAACGAGAAAAGCGGCAGCCCGGAACCATTCCGAAAACATCATGATGACTTTACGGTCCCACCGGTCCAGATACGGTCCTGCAAACATCTGGACAATGATATTGGGCAGCATGAAGGATACCCAGACACTTCCCATCGCCATTTTGGAGCCGGTCATTTCATACACAAGCCACGACAGAGAAAACGCGGCAAACGTGCTTCCCAATCCCGATGCCGCTTGCGCCAGCCACAAAAATAGAAACTTTCGGTTAAATAATAGTTCCTTCATAATAAAATTACTCCTCTTTTTCCTCACTCTGCTCTTGGCAGCTGGCTTTCTTGCCGTGCATTGGCCCGTTGTTCTGGCTTTTGGCGGGCTTCCTTGCCGGTGGGAGCATGTTACTCGCCGTCTTGCGTGTGTTACTTGCCGTCTTGTGTGTGTTACTCGCCGTCCAGAGCGTTTTACTCGCCGTCATAGGCGTTTTACTCGCCGTCCAGGACGTGTTACTCGCCGTCCAGAGCATCTTACTCGCCGTCCGGGGCGTCTTACTCGCCGTTTTGTGCGCTAATGTTATCGCCGTTTGCATTGTGAAAAATGCATTGGAATCACATTAGGGGAATTTACACAACATTTAGGACTTGACTGTTTTTTACCTTCACAAGCCAGCACACTCTTCAAAAAAAGCTTTATCATTCTTCTCAAATAAGTTCTCTTATCTGCAAAAGAATTCCTTCTAGTATTGCAAATTTTTACGGCACTTTAATCCCGGCTGACTTTAAAGCCAGTTATGGTAATATATAGCTGAAAGGTGGGGTTCATTATGAAAAAACAAAGTGTTATCGTACGTTGCCATGCCATTAGAAAAACGGGGAGCGGATCGATCGCGTAATCGAAAGAATATGGAATGCTCGGTCCGATCCTTGAAATACAGGAGGAGCATTCATGCTGAATAGACAAGGCTTTGATCTATGGGCGGACGGCTATGACAAGACCGTTCAGCTCAGTGAGGAAAACAACGAGTATCCGTTTGCCGGATACAAATCCATCTTGGGAACCATTTTTAATGAAGTGATGCAGAAGGAGCATTCCAGCGTACTGGATATCGGATTCGGTACGGGGGTTTTGACCTCAAAGCTGTATGAAAAAGGACACCGGATTTATGGCATCGACTTTTCGCCGAAAATGATCGCCATCGCCCAAGCAAAAATGCCGGAAGCTCATTTGATAGAATGGGATATTTCAAACGGGCTGCCCAGCTTTCCCGAAGGCATTAAGTTCGACTCCATCATCAGTACATATGCCTTACACCATTTGACCGATGAGGCTAAAATGTCGTTTATCAAACAGCTGATGCCGCTGCTTGCTGAGGATGGGAATATCTTCATTGGCGACGTAGCGTTCCGAACCCGCAAAGAATTGGAAGACTGCAGGGCAAACAGTTTGGGGTATTGGGATGAAAACGAGTTTTACTTTGTGTTCGATGAAATAAAGAAACCGTTGGAAAACCATGGTCGATGCGAGTTTCAGCCAATTTCCCATTGTGGCGGAATCTTGGTTATTTCTCAGTAAAAACAAATAAGCCGCCTTTCATCATTTAAGGCGGCTTTCCCCCTGCCAGATGCTATAACGTTTCACGCTTGGCCTTCGGGTGAAAAGGAATAGGGCCATTATAATAATAATGTTTTCCATCAATCACATTTGGATAGTGCAATTCAAAGATATTCATATCTTTATATTCAACTGTTGAATTTGCGGAAATCGTAAATTTATAGGATATGCTAGGGTCATGGAAGGAATAAAAAATGGTATCCTCATCAAAAAATACAATTTTCTTATACATTTCCTTAGCCTTTGGAATTACTGTGGTCCAGCTGCTCTCATCGATGCTATACCTGACGATGTGACCCTCAAAGTCCAAAAAATAAAAATCCTTGCCGATCATTGACATCACGGGGTTTACGTTTTCCCCTAGTATAGCGGGCTGTAAATCGGCCAGCGAAACAGATACGAATTGATGATCGGGATTGACGAAATATATGCTATCCTGATGATAAGCAAACATGTAGGAGTATACGTCGGATGTAATTAATTTCTTATCGGTGCCTTCTGCGGAGATCGAGAATAGTTGATGCGGCTTGTTCTGAGGTAAATAGTAAATCTCATCTTTTGCGACGATAAAATAGGATGATGGTTCATCTACAACAGCGGTAATCTCTTTTGTTTTTAAATGATATTTCATTATCTTGTTATCGCTATAATAATAAATGGCATTGCCGGCCACACTGACTTGACTTCCCTCGTCAGCATCTGTAATGAGCAGCGTTTTTTGTTTAGAGTTTTTCTTTTGCGCATAAATGCCCGAGTCATTCTCATAGTCACTGAAAAAAACCCAGTCGTCCTGCGTTGTCGTATGGCTGTGGTTTAAGTAGTTGAACATCGTATTTCCAAGGGTATTCGATTCCGAGAAAGTGATGCTCGGGGAGTTCGAGCAAGAGGCCAACAGAAGACAGCTCATCAAAATTAAAACATACATACACTTTCGTATCACAATCCCTCCTTACTCTCGTTTATCATTTTTTGGTTGTATTTCCTTTGAATTACACCCAATTTTATTATATCATTCTGTTAAAATAAATGACATTTCTTTGGGAAAATACTGGTCTACATTTCCCTTATACATGTAATGTGAGGGAAATCATTATCATACATATTGGAGGATTCAATCCATGAGAACAATAAAACTCGGAAGCAGTAGCCTTGAAGTGCCTGTGATTGCGGTTGGCTGCATGCGCATCAATACACTAGAGAAAAAGGAAGCTGAACGCTTTGTCCAAGCGGCCTTGGAAGAGGGGGCCAACTTCTTTGATCATGCGGACATTTACGGCAAGGGCGCATGCGAGGAAATTTTTGCAGATGCCATCCATATGAATGACAATATCCGCGAGAAAATCATCCTTCAGTCCAAGTGCGGCATCCGCGAAGGGATGTTCGATTTTTCCAAGGAGTATATCCTTCAGGCCGTGGACGGGATTCTGCAGCGGCTGAAGACCGATTATCTGGATGTCCTTCTCCTGCACCGCCCCGATGCACTGGTGGAGCCGGAAGAGGTGGCGGAAGCTTTTGATATTCTGGAAAGCTCAGGAAAAGTCCGGCATTTCGGCGTTTCCAACCAGAAACCGATGCAAATCGAACTGCTGAAGAAATATGTAAAACAGCCCCTTGTGGCAAACCAGCTGCAGCTGAGCATCACGAACGCCAATATGATCTCCAACGGAATCAATGTCAACATGCTGAACGACTCTGCCATCGACCGTGACGGCAGTGTCCTCGATTACTGCAGGCTCCACGACATTACCATTCAGCCATGGTCGCCTTTCCAGTACGGATTCTTTGAAGGCGTCTTCCTGGGAAGCGACAAATTCCCGGAGCTGAACCGGACCATTGATGAAATCGCGGAAAAGTATGCCGTCAGCAACACCACCATCGCCACTGCATGGCTCTTGAGACATCCGGCCAACATGCAGCCCATTATCGGCACGATGAACATCGAGCGGTTAAAGGATTGCTGCAAGGCCACTCATATCAGCCTGACCCGTGAAGAGTGGTACAGCATTTACCGAGCTG
The DNA here is from genome assembly GCA_036516555.1 of Bacillaceae bacterium. Taxonomy (GTDB): domain Bacteria; phylum Bacillota; class Bacilli; order Bacillales; family Bacillaceae_C; genus DATBUB01. The sequence continues at coordinate 4,568 of DATBUB010000218.1, read as the reverse complement.
CCGGGAATGTGCTGCCGTAATAATCTTATACTCACCAAGAATGCCCCCGGCGAAGCTGGCGGGCATTTTTCCTTATAGTGCATTGTTTTCATTGAGCCACAAGGCTGCTTACGTCTAATCCCGCCCTTCGACTCATATATTTAATGTTGAGTTTCTAATAAAGGAGCGATATTACCATGAGTCAGCAATCCACTTCATTTGTCAGTTCCTTTGACCCGTATGTCTATCAGACGCTTCAGGGAATAACCGGGATGATGGCCGTCGTCCAGACAACGAGAGGGACTGTCACCGGAAGGCTTCAAGCTGTAATGCCCGATCATGTGGTAGTCGAATCAGGCGGGGCCTCTTTCTACATTCGGACGGCACAAATTGTTTGGGTAATCCCAAGAGGATAAGGGGGCAAGACCATGATCAAGCGCGTAAACCGAATGGCCGTTGACCTGCCGATCCCGGAGCATGGAGATCCCAACGCGGCAGCTGCTGTACAAGAACTGCTCGGCGGAAAGTTCGGGGAAATGTCGACGCTGAACAATTATATGTACCAGTCTTTCAATTTCCGCCAAAAGAAAAAGCTGAAACCTTTTTACGACCTGGTGGCCAGTATTACGGCCGAAGAATTTGGCCATGTGGAGCTTGTTGCCAACACCATCAATCTGTTATCCCGTGGAAATACCTTTTCAGGTGATCCGGACATTACCCCTTTGCGCGAGGGGAAGGATAGCCGGTATACGTATCATTTCATCGCTACAGCCCAAACGGCTTTTCCCGGGGACTCCCATGGAAAGGCCTGGACAGGGGACTACGTTGTCAACAGCGGGAATCTAGTGATGGATCTGCTCCACAATTATTTGCTGGAAATCGGAGCCCGTACCCATAAAATGCGGGTGTATGAAATGACGGAGCATGAGACAGCCCGGGAAATGATCGGCTATCTCCTCGTTCGGGGAGGCACCCATATACTGGCCTATGCGAGGGCATTGGAGGTGGCAACCGGTACAAATGTTTCGAAAATGGTTCCCGTCCCGAATGTGCCGAATTCAAAATTCGATCATGCCAAAAAGTATGAAGAGCAGGGATTAGGAAATATTTTATATACGTGGAACGATGAGGGGTATTACAGGGATATTTCAAAGATATGGAAAGGAACAAACCCGGAAAGCGGTGAGCGCCTCGTGGTCAAAGAAGGGATGCCGGAAGGGGCGCCGATCCCTGATTTTGAGGATCTGCCCGAGGAATTTGCCCCCGGTATAGACCGGGATGATTATGAAAGAATCTTAAAGCGTTTAATGGAAAACTTGTGAAAAAAATGCCCGCCTTCAGCCGAACGCTTCGGATGACAGCGGGCACCTTTGTTTTCTTATAGCTTATGTGTATCAGCGTTCAAACAGCGGCAGCTCTTCCAGGAAAATAATATCGTCCCGTTTTGCCGCATCGCCTTCAGCCAGGATGGCTGCTTTGCAGACGACAATCGCGCCGGCACTTTCCACCAATTCGGCAAGGGCGTTAATCGATTGGCCGGTGCTGATGACATCATCAATCAGAGCGACCCGTTTGCCTTTGATCCACTCCGCATCCGACCGGTCCAGACATAGAACCTGTTCGCTTTGGGTCGTGATGGAGTTCACCTTGCTGACAAGAGGTTCATCCATGTACGCCTTGACGGACTTTCTGGCAACAATATAGCGCGGCATGCCCATATGTTTCGCCAGTTCATGCACGAAAGGAATGCCTTTCGCTTCTGCCGTGACCAGGATATCGACGGACGGCAGTTTTTCAGCCAAAAGGGGAGCCGCTTCACAGACGATTTCCGTATCTCCCAAGATGACGAAGCTGGCAATGCTCAATGAATCAGAAATCGGGATGACCGGAAGTTCCCGCGTGACGGAGCCGACTTGCAATGTGTATGTGTTCATATGCCTCATCCTCCCTTAAAATCCAAATACGCTCATCAAGAACTGTACAATGACACCGGAGAGCATGCCAAGGAACGGATCCGTGATGGCTGTGACAACCATCGTGACACCGCCGACAATGCCCGGGCCTGCGCCTTCACCTGTCAATGCCATGGCCGCATTGGAAGGGAGAGTGACAATCGCCCCCAGGACAAACAGGAACCCTGCAATGGAAGCGCTCGGTACATACTTTCCGATTTTAGGCAGAAGCCCTGTAATCAGAACAATGGCCATCAGGACCATCATCAAGACACCGGACCAGACGGCATGCGGGGCGCTGGCTGTGGCAGAGATAATGATTTCAACAGGAGCTCCGCCAAAAATGGATGATACCATATCCGCCAGACTGCTGATAATCGTCAATGTATCAATATTAACCGCCTTATTGGCGATTTCACCGTTGATTTTACCGAAAGCGATGTTCGCCCCAATGTTTAGGCAGACCATGGCCAAGGCCCCTCGAATCACGGATGGGTTGACCATCAATTTTTGCAGGTGAAATCCTTCTTTGACTGCAGGGCGGTCTGTGGTCTCCAGCCCTTTCTTTTGCGTGATCGCATATGCAATGCTGGACATCACAACGGATGCCGTGATGGTATAGACGAGATCCTTTGTCCAAAAATAAACGACGAGTGCGCTAAACATGGATACAATTCCGACGATCCGGTCGCCTTTCGCCATATCCCAGGCCACTTTGGATAGCATGATTCCAACACCGGCCATCATTCCTGTGGTAATGACGGGACCGATCCAGCCAATGAGTGTCTCTAAGACTCCGAATAAACCAATGACCAACAGAATGGCCGCCCCGAAGAAAATCATTGAGAGACGTTCCCTCATATTTTTCCCCATCGTACCGGCAAGCGTAATGGTTTCCGCCTGATAGGAAATAACCGCTACATTGCTTGTCGCCGCATTTCCGGCAGCGCCCACCATAAACGCGAGGGCTGTAGGGATGGAAGCAAAACCGAAAGTCAGTGCGAGCAGTCCTTGAGGCAGCCCATTCAATACTCCGCTGAGTGCTGCCAATATATCTTTCCAGATGTCCATTTTCTTCTCCCTTCCCACGTACCGCCATATCGGAAGAATACACGCCTCAATCAGAAAGGGGCAAATCAAGTCCATTGAAATGCCCCCACATATATAAGAAATGTACCAACCATAGTGGAGCAATTAGGTTGCTCCGTAGAAACTCCCGAACCAGATTATCAGGATTATATGGGGTGTCGGTTATTTAGTTCGTTTGTACTACTAAAATAGCATAAAACATCCTCCTAAACAAGAAAAAAGTCGAATGTTGTCGTAAAAATAACTGTAAACGTTCGTAAATATAGACACCAAGCCCGCTATAACCCTAAATTTACCATAAATACCATATCGGAACCGAACATCAGAAATATTATGAATTTACCCCTTTATTTTACATCCCCTTTATGGCATTATATATCTAAAAGATACATATCAATGAGATAGGGTGACAACTTTGAAAGCATATAATGATACGACGTACGCCATTCTCGGAATATTGACCACTGGCTGCAGATCAGGCTATGCCATCAAGCAGTTCATTGATCAGAGTCTGTATCACTTTTGGAAAATCAGCTATGGACAGATCTATCCAACGCTCAAGCTGCTTGTGGAGGAGGGGCTTGCAACGGTCCGGACATCGTCGCAAACAGGGAAGCCGGACCGGAATGAATATGAACTTACATCCAAAGGGGAGGCTGCCTTGAAGGACTGGCTGGAGCAGCCGGTCGCACAGATACCGGTTGAACGGAACGAGGTGCTTCTAAAGCTTTTCTTCGGGCGCCATCAGTCAAAGGAAGGAAAATTATCGTATCTGGAGGATTATAGGGACAAGCTGGAGGTCCGCTCTCACACCTACGAAAGCATCGAACAGTTGATTACCGCAAACCAGCAACACTCGCAGGATGCCAAGTACTGGCTATATACATTGGATTATGGAAAACGAACCACAAAGGCTGCGATTGAATGGTGCAGCGCAACAATCGAACAAATTAGAATGGAGGATTAGTGAAAAATGGCGAAGCAAATTTTTTCCGGACGGTACACAACGGAGAATTCGGACAGCATGGTTGTGTTTATAATCGGGATGCGGGTGAACAAGCGGCTTGCTGTTCACAAGTGGCTGCCGGTGTTCAATGCCATGCCCGGAATGATTCGGGAGCTTTATATCCATAAGGAAGAGCTGGGGTTTCTGTCTATGGAAAGCTATTTTGGTCTGAGAACGACGGCCATGATTCAATATTGGCGGTCGACGGAAGACCTTCTGGCTTACGCCAAAGGGGAAAAGCACATGAAGGCGTGGAGACAGTTTAATCAGAAAATCGGCAACAACGATGCTGTCGGGATTTATCATGAAATCTATGTACTGGATGGAGGGGATTACGAATCCATTTATGGAAATATGCCTGTATACGGTTTGGCAAAAGCCATGAAGCATACTCCCATAACGGAAGCGCGTGCGACTGCGCGAAAGCGGCTGCAGAAGAAAACAACTGAAAAGATGTGAACGAAATCGATGCCGAAACAAAAAAAGCAATGTCGCACAAATGACGTTGCTTTTCTATTATGGACTTCTTATCCAAACTTTTC
>DATBUB010000217.1:0-1975 GCA_036516555.1 Bacillaceae bacterium | reverse complement strand
TAGCAGAGAAACCAGTTTATAATAGCCTAGGTGTTATGTTTGACTGTTCAAGGAATGCAGTTCCAAAGGTTGAAACCTTTCAAAAACTCATCCAACATATGGCGTTAATGGGTTATACAACTGTCCAAATGTATACGGAAGATACCTATGAAATCAAAGAATATCCTTATTTTGGCTACTTGAGAGGCCGTTATACCGGGGAGCAGCTTAAGAGCATGGATCAGTATGCCCAAATGTTTGGGGTTGAACTAGTTCCTTGTATTCAAACACTTGCTCATTTGGGTACAGCTTTAAAATGGAGTGCATTTTCAGATGTCTTAGATTGCCAAGATATTTTATTAATTGATGAAGAGAAAACCTATCAACTAATTGATGCCATGTTCCGTACAATGTCTGAAAATATTGTCAGCCGAAATATTAATATCGGAATGGATGAGGCTCATATGATGGGGCTTGGAAAATATTTGGACAAACACGGTTATCAGGACCGTTCTAAGCTAATGTTGAAGCATTTTGGGAAGGTAATGGAAATTGCTCGGAAGTACGGCTATAAACCAATGATGTGGAGCGATATGTTTTTCCGACTTGCAAGTGCAGGGGAATACTATGATGTAGATAGTCCGATTCGACAAGACGTCATTGATATGATACCGGAAGACATCTCGCTCGTATACTGGGATTACTATTCAGTTATGCCTGAAAAATATGATGGTATGCTCAAAAAGCACAAGCAGCTTTGTGACAAAGTCATTTTTGCAGGTGGTGCTTGGAAGTGGATGGGCTTTGCACCGAACAACCAATTTAGCTGTCATGTTGGGAAAATGGCACATAACAGTTGTGTCCAAAATGGAATAGACGAAGTGCTAATCACAGCATGGGGCGATAACGGCGCGGAGGCTTCCATCTATTCGATTCTTCCAACTTTACAGCTATGGGCAGAGCTGTGTTACAGAAATCATGCTGAGATCGAACATCTTGAAGAACGCTTCGCCACTTGTGTTAGAGGACAATTTTCTGATTTTATGAATTTGGATATGACGATGCTCGTCCCAGATAATAAATCATTAGATAAACACTCGATTAATCCACCGAAATACCTATTGTATCAGGATATCCTTTGTGGATTATTTGATCGACATGTGACACCTAAAGAATATGAAACTCATTACCAAAACTGTTCAACCTATTTTGAAGAATGTCAAGGTAGAAACCCACAATGGAAGACACTCTTCCAGACACAATATGCCTTAAGTAGACTACTAGCATTAAAATCTGAAGCTGGAATTAATATTCGCGGCGCCTATCAAAATAATAATCGCGACATTCTTTTACATTACTGTTACACAGTCCTTCCGGAAATGAAAAAAAGAGCGGAGGAATTTATTGAAGATTATCGTGCCCAGTGGATGGAGGAGAATAAGGTATTTGGTCTAGACGTCTTTGAACTTCGAATGGGCGGGATGGTACAGCGTATCCAAACAGCAATCAATCGGATTGATGATTATCTGTCGGGAAGAGTGGATGAACTGGAGGAACTAAAGCAAGAAATCCTCTATTTCGATGGACGGACTGAGGATGGTGCAACAAAAGCCATGAGCGCAAATCTATGGCATACGATCGCCACGCCTTCGGTGATTGCAGGAGTATAGTATCTTACTTGTACTGGGATTTTGATCATATTATAAAATACGAAAAGGGTTGATTACACGATGAGAATTCTTTATCTGGATTTAGACTCACTTCGTCCTGACCATATCGGTGCCTATGGATACCACCGGGATACAACACCAAATATTGATGAGGTTGCAAAAGAGGGCGTAACATTTACAAACTATTATTGTACAGATGCACCTTGCCTGCCATCTCGCTCAGCGTTAATGTCTGGCCAATTTGGCATACATAATGGTGTCGTTGGTCATGGAGGTACGGCAGCGGATATGAGACGGGAAGGACCGAGCCGAGGCTTTAGTGATAA
>DATBUB010000216.1:0-3989 GCA_036516555.1 Bacillaceae bacterium | reverse complement strand
AAAGCATTTTATTATTATAAAACTATTGCAGAAAGGTGAGAGAAGGATGAAGAAATTATTATCGTTGACGTGCTTGGCTCTGTTATTGATGGTTAGCCCAGTAGGTGCCAAAGAGCTAAACGGTGATGTACCACAATCACCACCAATGCCACCGCCATTACTATTAAGCTAAATATCTAATACTAATCAAACCCGCCCCTCCCGGCGGGCTCTTTTATTTATTCCATCTGGCTTCCTGCAGCGGATGTGCTATAATAGGTTCGTACTATATTATTATGTGGAATGTGGGGGGACCGGTGGTGCCGGTTGAGATAGCATCCTGTCAGATGCTGACCCTTTGAACCTGCTCTGGTTAAGACCAGCGAAGGGAACATGGCTATCATTGCAATGTAATGAGTGTTCTTTTTGACGCCCGGGTTCAGTTCCCGGGCGTCTTTTCGTATTGGCGGTTCATGTCCCCTTTACCATCGAAGGAGGAAGTATGGCATGAAGAAATGGGTTGTTGGGTTGGTCCTGGTTCTGCTGCTTGCCGGTTGTGGCGCAACGGAAGAGAACAAGCAGGGAGCCGGAAAGAAAGATGAATTAAAAAAGGTGTCGGTTGTCCTGGACTGGACACCGAATACGAATCATACCGGGTTATATGTGGCTCAAGAGAAGGGTTATTTTAAAGAAGAGGGCCTTGATGTGGAGATCATCATGCCTGGCGAAGCGGGTGCGGATCAGCTGGTGGCTGCAGGAAAAGCCGAGTTTGGCATCAGTGTTCAGGAAAGCATTACGGAAGCCCGTGTCCAAGGAGTGCCGATCGTGTCGATTGGGGCGATCATTCAGCATAATACGTCCGGTTTCGCCTCTCCTGTAGAGAAAAACATCAAGTCACCGAAGGACTTTGAAGGAAAAACCTACGGAGGGTGGGGCGCGCCTGTTGAGAAGGCAGTCCTGACCTCCCTTATGGATACAGAAGGAGCGGATATCGAGAAGCTGGATATCGTTAACATGGGAGATACCGACTTTTTCACCGCAGTCAAAAGGGATATCGATTTTGCATGGATTTACTATGCCTGGACGGGAGTCGAAGCCGAAATTCGCGGAGAAGAGCTGAACATGGTGTATTTGACCGACTACTCGGAAAAACTGGATTACTACACACCTGTTCTTTCCACCAGCGAAAAGATGATTGAAAAAGATCCTGAAACGGTAAAAGCTTTTATGGCGGCTGTTTCGAAAGGATATGAATTTGCCATTGGTCATCCTGCCGATGCGGCGAAAATTCTGATCAAGGCAGAGCCAGATCTGGATCCTGAATTGGTGAAAAAGAGCCAGGAATGGCTGGCCCCGCGCTACAAGGATGATGCAGCGAAGTGGGGGGAACAGAAAAAAGAAGTGTGGGAAAACTACATGGATTGGATGCTCGACAAGGGCTTGCTTGAAGAAGAAATCGATGTGGAAAAAGCATTTACCAATGAGTTTTTGCCTAAATAGGGGGAACACAATATGGCCAACGCGCTTGTAAGCATACAAATCATACCGAGAACCAAAAACGGGGAAGAGGTCTTTCCATACGTGGATGAAGCCATCAAAGTCATCCAGGAATCGGGGGTGCCATTTGAGGTTCACCCGCTGGAAACTACGGTGGAAGGCGACCTGCCTGAGCTGATGGCGATCATTGAAAGAATGAATGAACGCATGGTTGAGATGGGGAGTGCCAGCATCATCTCACAAGTGAAAATCGTATACAAGCCGGAAGGCGTCTCCATGAAAAAGCTGACGGAGAAATACCGCTGATGGCATGGATACTGAAAAAGGGGTGGAGGCCGGCATCGGTCCTCCTCCTTTTGCTGTTAGTATGGGAGCTTGCCGTCAAGCTGGCTGATATTCCCGGATGGCTGCTCCCAGCTCCAACCTCGATCTTGCAAGAAGCGCAGGCTGGATTTTCAGGGTTCTTGCCGCATATCCAGTCTTCCATCCTGCTTGCGATGACGGGCTTTATCATCGGCTGTTCGATCGGACTGGCAGTCGCTGTTCTGCTCCATTTGCTTCCAGGCGTGCAGGAAGCGGTGTATCCGCTTTTGATTTTGTCGCAAAACGTGCCCATCATTGTGCTGGCGCCACTTCTTGTCATCTGGTTCGGCTTTGGCTGGCTGCCTAAAATCATCGTCATCACACTGGTGTGTTTCTTTCCGGTCACCATCGCTGCCATGGGGGGATTCCGGAGCACTCCTCCTGAAATGAAGCATTATATGCTGATGGCCGGGGCGTCCAAAGTACAGCTTTTCTCCAAGCTTGAGTGGCCGCACGCGCTCTCTTCTGTTTTTTCGGGGCTGAAGATATCGGCTACGTACAGCGTGATGGGAGCAGTGATCTCGGAGTGGCTGGGAGCCAAAAAGGGAATCGGAGTTTATATGACGCTTGCCTCTTCCTCCTTCAGGACAGACCGGGTGTTTGTAGCCATCGTCACCATCATGCTGCTCAGTTTGATGTTCTTCGCCCTCATCACGTTTGCTGAAAGCAGACTGGTCAAGTGGCGGAAAGGGAGGGAGGAAGCATGAGCCGTTTGGAGATAAAGAACCTTTCGAAAAGCTTCTCAGGCAAAGAAGTGTTGAAGGATATTAATCTTGCGGTGGGAGATGGGGAATTCGTTACCATCCTGGGTCCCTCCGGAAGCGGTAAAAGTACGCTGTTTCAGTTGGTGGGCGGTTTGCTTGATCCGGATGAAGGTTCCATCCTGATGGACGGGAAAGACGTGACAGGCAAGCGGGGCTCCATCAGCTATATGCCCCAGCAGCATTCCTTATTTCCGTGGAGGACGGTTTTGCAAAATGTCGTGCTGGGACAGGAATTGCATGGAAAACCGGATACGGAAAAAGCAATGGAGATGATCTCAAAGGCGGGTTTGGCCGGATATGAGCATGCCCTTCCGGATGAATTGTCAGGAGGCATGAAACAGAGGGTGGCATTCATCAGGGCGCTGATGAGCCCGCAATCCCTCATTTGCCTGGATGAACCATTCTCCGCGCTGGACGACTTCACGCGGATGGATATGCATACATGGCTGCAAACCATCTGGGAAAATTACAGGAGGACCATCCTCTTTGTTACGCATAACATTGAAGAGGCACTCTATCTGTCAGACCGGATCATCATACTCTCCTCCAATCCGGCAAGCATCATCAGCGAATTCAGGGTTCCATTCGAGAGGCCGCGGAGAAAAGAATTGATTCTTTCAGAAGAATTTTTGGATTGGAAACGGAAGGTCAGCCAAAGTATTTTTAAAAAAGAGCGGGAGGGATTAGCCTTTGAATCCGATCATTGATGCCCATATCCACTTGGACCTTTATGAGGACAAAGAGATTGAGATACTGCTGGATGATTTGGACCGGGTGCAGTGTACCAGTCTGATATCCGTTTCGTTTCACTTGGAGTCATGCCGTAAAAACCTGGAGCTTGCTGAGCGTGATGGGCGGGTTAAACCTGCCTTTGGCTTTCATCCCGAACAAGAGATTCCTTCTGAAAGGGACTTGGATGAATTGTTCTCCTGGATGGAAACTCATAAAGATTCCATGGTTGCCGTGGGCGAAGTAGGACTGCCGTATTACATGCGGCAGGGACATGGAGCGGGCTTCCGTCTGGGAGGTTACATCGAGCTTTTGGAAGAGTTCTGCAAACGGGCGAGCAGGTGGGACATACCCATCTCCCTCCATGCGGTATATGATGATGCCCCGGTTGTTTGTGTCCTGCTGGAGAAAAACAATATAAAAGATGCGCATTTCCATTGGTTTAAAGGGGATCGGTCTGTAACGGAGCGGATGATCGAGAACGGGTATATGATTTCCGTAACGCCTGATGTCCTCTATGAACAGGAAATCCGGCAATTAGTCGAGCTGTATCCGCTCGGGCAGATCATGGTTGAAACGGATGGCCCTTGGCGGTTTGAAGGCATGTTTTCGGGGAGGATGACGCATCCGGAGATGATTCATCATTCCATTGAGGCT
>DATBUB010000215.1:0-1521 GCA_036516555.1 Bacillaceae bacterium | reverse complement strand
AGAAGTGGTTAGTGCTAATTTAATATAAGTAATACATGTTTATATCATTGGTTCTCAGCATCAGTAGCGGCTATGTCCATAACAACGGAGGCAATTATTAAATTACAAGGTAAACATAGGCAACTTGAGATAGAAGAAGATGAAGTTGACACTTTTTATCTTTAAGTCAAAAAAACATACAGAAAACATCAACCACAATTTATTCCAAAAATTTGTTGAAGGTTTAACCAAAATCCTATTAAACTGGTTAAACTTACCTTGACAATCTCTGCTAAAATATGGTTAGCTATTCTCAAAGAAAATGCGACCAAAAAATTTGGTAATACACTGTCAAAAACGAGCAGTTAAGGTTTTCCTTTACATAGCCTATAAACATTGATATACCAAGCTATTTGAAGAAAAACCCGCCAATCAATGAGCAAATGCTCAAAATGATGATGATGCAAATGGGCATGAAGCTATCCCAGAAGAAAATCAACCAAATGGTGAGCGCGATGAACAAACAAATGAAATAATACAAAAAGCGGGCGTACAATTCGTCCGTTTTATTTTTTCTTCAAAACGGCAAAGGGGAGCCGGTTCAAGGACGGGGGAGAAAGAGAGAATGAAAATTTTTTTGGATCTGATGTGGTTTTTCAAGCAAGAGAAAAAGGCATATATCACCGGGATCATCATCCTGGCGATAGTGGCCTTGCTGCAGCTGATTCCGCCCAAAATAGTGGGGATTGTGGTGGATTCTGTTGCAAAGGGGGAGTTGACCGGAAGAACGCTATTAATGTGGCTCTCTATTTTAGCAATCGCAGGGGCTGCGATGTACATACTGCGTTATTTTTGGAGGATCATGATTTTTGGTTCTTCTGTGAAGCTGGCAAGGTTGCTGCGCAATCAGTTATACGCACATTTTTCCCGCATGTCTTCCACCTTTTATCAGAAGTATCGGACAGGGGATTTAATGGCCCATGCCACAAATGATATCCAAGCGATTCAGGGGACTGCCGGTTCAGGTGTGCTGACACTCGTGGACTCTCTGATGACGGGAGGGTTTGTCATAGCCGCCATGGCGGCAACCATTAGCTGGAAGCTGACATTGATAGCTCTTATTCCGATGCCATTCATGGCCCTCTTGACAAGCTACTATGGTTCGTTGCTGCATAAACGCTTCAGAGTGGCACAGGAGGCGTTCTCCTCGCTGAATGATAAGACACAGGAAAGCGTTTCCGGCATCAAAGTCATCAAGACATTTGGCCAGGAAAAAGAAGATATTGAATCGTTTCGCCGGCAATCATCAGAAGTGGTCGAAAAAAATATTTCTGTTGCAAAGGTGGACGCTTTGTTTGATCCCACCATCTCCGTGATTGTGGGGACTTCTTTTTTGCTGTCTGTCGCCTTCGGGGCACGTTTTGTCATCAATGGGGACCTGACCATAGGGCAGCTTGTTTCTTTTACATCGTATCTTGGCTTGCTGATTTGGCCGATGCTGGCTTTCGGATTCTTGTTCAACATCATGGAGCGGGGCCGCGC